>JBGSOI010000115.1:0-19106 GCA_041739215.1 Akkermansiaceae bacterium | reverse complement strand
AGCGCGCTGCGGCCGGTGCGCGAGATCGAACCGACGATGGCGGCCTTGCGCTGGTAGCCTGAAAATCCCGGGTCGCCGGGGGACTTGGCCACGGAGGCCTTTGGCGTGGCAGCAGCGGCGGCCTTGGCGGCGGAGGCCCCTTGTTTCGGGCGCTTTTCGGGAGAGGGTTTGATTTCCGATTTCACTTCGGGAGCCGGAGGGACGGGAACATCCACCGGAACGGGGCCGGCTAACAATTCTTCCGGCGGCGGCGGGCTGGATTTGGAATCGTCGGTGCCGGGAGTCTCCGTTTTTTCGCCTGCGGTGGAGTTTTCGGCCATCGCCGGATCCGGGAGGGTCGGTGAGGGCGGCACTGGCATTGACTCCAGCGGTTGCGCGGGCTGGTTGCTGCCGAGCTTGCCGTCCTGATAGCGGCTTTCGGTTGTTTCAAGATCGTCGCGGTCAATGCCGGCTTGGGAGGGCAGGGGAGGCGCGGTCGGATCCGGACTGCGGTCGCTGGTGGCTTGGGTGTTGCGCTCGCCGATGAACGGAGTTTTCTCAGGAGCTGCGGCGATCTGGTCGTCGCTGGTCCGGGCGAATCGGGGCTTGGCCGGGACCGATTCCGCAAGTGGTTGGGTGTCCTTTGCCGCAGGGCTCGTCGCGGCCGCGGCGAGTTCGGGGAAAATGGTGACCGTGGTCTCGGTCTCGACTGGTGCGGCTTGTTGCGATTGGCGCAAAACCTGCGTTTTCAAAATCGCGAATCCCGCGATCCCCAGAAGTCCGGCATTGACCAGCAAAGACAGCCCGAGCGCGATGGCCCACAGGCGACCGTCTCCCTGACGTGCGGTTGATGCGGTTGCTGTCATTGCGAACGCCGCCAGCCTTGCCGGGAAATCCCTTCGGTGCAACCCGGGAAATAGCTCCGCCGGATATCCCCACCGGCCACAGCCTCCGTGGTGTTGGGTTTCGCGACCGCCTGACGGCATCTGCCGGGTGACGGTTTCGTCGCTGGAATTCCATGTTTCGGCGGCCGTCACTGTCCGAATCGTCACATGGCAATGTTGTCGCACGACGAGGTTGGCAAGACGCCGCTCAATTTTCGCAAACCTCCACCGCTCGATTTGAGAAACGCAACCGGGCGCTCATTCCAAACCTCCCTCAACCCCCACATCCGCATGAAAAAAACAGCAATCCTCGGCTCGCTGGCCTCGCTCGGCCTGCTCTCCGCCGCTTCCGCCGCCTCCCTCTTCGGGGTCACTGACAACAACCAATTGGTCAGCTTCGACACTTCGGCTCCGGCAACGTTCACCTCCTCCGCTACCATCACCGGCCTCTTCGATGCCGACGGCGTTACGCCCAATCCTAACGGCTCGATCCTGAACCTCACCTTCAACCCCATGAACGGCCGGTTGTACGGAATCGACAACAACGCGAACTTCTATCAAATCAGCATCGGTGGAGCCGCCACTCTCGTATCAGCCGGATTCTCGCCAGCGGGATTCAGCGCGGGTCTGGCCTACGATCCGTTCTCCTCGAATTTCGTCTATGGCGATGACGCCGCCGGAAACTACTCCATCACTCCGGGCGGCGCGGTGACCATCAACCCGAATTTCACCTACGCGGGCGGCGGCACGCCTTCGATCTTCGCCCTCGCCATCGACCCGGATTTCAGCACGCCCTACACGCTCGACAGCGTGACGGACAGTCTCGCTGTTAGCATCGACCCGCTATTCCCGGCAGGCAGCGAGCTGAATGTCGTTGGCAGCCTGGGCGTCGATGTCACCTCCTTCGGCGGCCTTGTGGTGAACTGGGACGGCACGCTTTACGCCGCCCTCTCCACGGACGGACTCACTTCCGGACTCTACAGCATCGACCCGAATACCGGAGCCGCCACTTCGCTCGGAAACTTCGGCGGAGCAGGTCTCGCGTCCCTCGCCATTCCCGAGCCGTCCGCCGCTTTGTTAGGTGGTATCGGCTTCC
Source organism: Akkermansiaceae bacterium (assembly GCA_041739215.1). GTDB lineage: Bacteria > Verrucomicrobiota > Verrucomicrobiia > Verrucomicrobiales > Akkermansiaceae > Luteolibacter. The sequence continues at coordinate 17,147 of JBGSOI010000115.1, read as the reverse complement.
TCGCCCTGCTCCGCCGCCGCCGTGCCTGAAAATCTCCCTCCCAACATCTATCCTATCTAACTCAATGAAATCATCCATCACAGCAACCACACTCGCCGGTCTCGCGCTGGCATCTTCCCTGCACGCTCAGGGCTTCAAAACCGCTGAGTTCCCCTACATGGCAGGGCAAGCAAGCGGAGACTTCAACTACGAGCCACTCGTCACCGTGGGTGACCGCGTGCCTCTCACTGGCGATGCGACCAAGTCATTCGCCATGGCTGGCATTCCTGATGCTTCCGGCATCTATCGTGACCGCGTCACTGGCGAAATCATCCTCTTTTGCGCACACGAAGTTGGCCAAGACATCTTGTCCACTGCCATCCCTGGAGAAACACCGTTCCGCGGTGCTTATGTTTCCCGCTATGTCCTGAACAACGACGGTTCGGTGAAAAGCGGCAACGTTGCCTACACCCAGGTTTTCAAAGAAAACGCTCTGTGGGGCGCTACTCCGCGCTCGGGTGCTCCAAGTGGCTTCACTCGTTTCTGCTCCGGCTCCTTCGCTGGCCCAGCTCACGGTCTTGACCGCCCAATGTTCCTCACCAATGAGGAAACCTTTGGCTCCGCTCAGTTCTCGACAATCACCGCCGCCAACCCAACGGGTGACGGCCTCGGCGCACAATCCGTCGCGATCTTCGACGGCAAAATGCACACTCTTCCAGCTCTTGGCCGCGTCGGTCGTGAAACCACCATCGTCCAACCACGCCGCGATGCAAAAACAGTGATCATCTCCACTGAAGATGCTGGCGCTCCTTCCTACGTTTATATGTATGTCGGCACCAAACTCCGTCGTTCCGCCAGCGGTCTCGACAAGAATGGTCTCACCAATGGTGAAACCTATGTTCTTTGCTCAACCGCCCAACATGACAATGAAGGCACTTTCACCAGTGGCTCACTTCCGGTGCAATGGCGCAAGATCAACAATGCCAAGACTCTTTCCGACCAAGGAATGATCGAAGCTGCTGACGCACTCGGAGCCTTCGGTTTCGTTCGCGTGGAAGATGCCGAGTTTGATCCCTCCGCTCCGTCCCGCAATCTGTTCCTTGCCACGACTGGCGGCAGCCTCTCCAACCGTCTCGGTCGCTTGTATCAGTTGACGATGAATCCTACCAATCCAGAAGCGGATGGCACACTCAGCGTCGTTTACAACGCTGACACGATCATCACTCCAGGTGGTTCATACGCCGGAGCATTGGCGGGCTCTCTTATTGATCCAGACGGTGCTGGTCCACTGGCTTCTCCCGGGTCGCTTGGCACCTACTCCGGCGGTGACATCAATGCTGGTATTGATTATCCCGTGAGCATCGACAACATCGCTGTTTCAGAGGATTTCATCATCTGCCAAGAGGATCGCAATTCTCCTGCTGACGCGGTGTTCACGAAATACGCCCGTAACGGCGCGATTTGGACGCTGGATCGCAACAACGGCAACCAAGCCAAACTGCAATCCACCTTCAACTACGCTCAGATCCAGGCGCGCGACGGCCACGGCCCCCTCACACCCGGACTCTGGGAATCCACCGGTGTGATCGCAACCGACGAGTTCTTCGGTCCGGGCACCTTCATCACCTTCGTGCAGGCGCACAGCCAATCTAACGTGTATCCAGTCACAAATCCTGTGCAATATCGCGGCAGCATCCGTTCCAACATGCCAGATGGAAACGGCGGTTTCCTGACACGCACTCAAGCACGCGCTTTATACAACGAAGACGGCCAGATCCTGCTGATGCGTCCCAAGCAGCCAAATTGATTCGAGAGGTATTAAATCTTCTCTGATCTGATCACTTAAAAGACCGATTCGGCCCCCGCTTTGGGCCGGATCGGTTTTTCCTCTCTCTCAGTTTCACCCTCATTTCATGAACGTTGGTCGTTCCATTTCCCTGCTGACGGTTTTTCTCTGGCTCGAGGCATTCGCCCTCGCTGCTGCTGCGGTCTTTCTCCCGGATGCCGATTTACTGCCTGCCGCCGCAGTTCTTTTTCTGCTGACTTCGCTGCACGCAGGTCGCCCGCTGCCTGGGTTTATTTTAGGTGCCGCTGCGATCGGCACGTTTTTATCGAGGCTCATCAGCCCATCGCTCGCGGACAATGTTCCCGTCGCCTATGCCGTCATTTCGCTCATTTCGGGTATCGCCTGTGCGTTTCTGGGAATTTTGAGCAACCTGAAATCCGCTCAGGACAGCCCAGCCCGCAAGAGTCTGGTGCAGCTAGCGGTTTTCCTCCATTTCCCCATTGCCGGACTCTACATGGCGGACCCATTCACCGAGTTTTCCACCCGACAGGTCATTGCATGGATTCTCGCCGGTGTCTTCGCGCTTATCGCAGCGGATACGCTATCGAAGTTCGTCGCCCGCCTCTACACGCCCAAGCGTCATTGGGACACGCTGCCACCCTACGGCGCGTTCGTTTTTTACCGCTATCTCGGACCGAAATTCCGTGCACTTTTCCCGCCCGCTGCCGCTAATCAGGAATCGCTGAAACTCGCCGAAATGTGGATGTGGCCCAGCGTGCGGAAATCCCTGCCCGCGCTCTTCGCCACCGGCCTGTTGCTCACTTGGCTCGGCACCGCCGTCCACGAGGTCGATTCGCGACAGCTCGGCGTCCGCCAAACGCTCGGCTCATGGGAAAAACAGGATCTCACTCCCGGACTCCACCTTTCCGCGCCATTTCCCTTCGGCCAGATCCAGAAAGTGGAAAGTCAGCGCGTCCACCAAATCGTGCTTGGTTTCAAAACCGATCCCGGCCAGCCGATTCTTTGGGAACGCGCCCACTATGAGGACGAGGAAATTTCGCTCGTCGGCGGGGGCGATGACTACCTCGCGATTTCCATCCCCATTTTTTACCGGATCGCCCGCCCGTCCGATTACCTCCGCGCCTCCGCCGATGCGGAAAGTCTGCTTCACAGCTTCGCCGTGCGCATCGTCCAGCGTCTCACGGCCTCGCTGCCTGCTTCCGAAATCATGACCACCGCCCGCGAACCTCTCCGCGCGGAAATCCGCGCACTGCTCCAGCAAGACCTCGATGCTGTGGGATCCGGCCTGCTCATCGAGGCGGTCCACCTGCGCGACATTCACCCGCCCGTCGATGTCGCGCCGTTTTTCCAAGATGTCGTCGCCGCCATTGAGGACAAGGAAACGTCCATTCACATCGGTGAGGACTATCGAAACGACAATCTCGCACGCTTCACTGGAAATGCCAAAGCCACCATCACCATCGCCGAGTCCACCCGCGACAACCGCTTGCTTGCCGCGAAAGCGGAATCCGGACGTTTTCTGATCCGCTCCCGCGCCCGCCAACTCGATCCCGGTCTGCACGACTTGCGCGAGGGCTTCGCGGTCTTCGATGCCACGCTCGGTGGTGCGAAAAAAGCCATTTTCGACGACCGCATCAAGGGCGCGATGCCGATGCATCTCGATCTGCGGAAAGTCCTCAATCCCGACCTCGTCAGCACCGCGCTGCCCGTCCCGCAGACTCTCATCCCGCGCCCAAGTCGCTCGCGTGAGGCCTTCGACCTCGAAATCGAAGGCTACCTCCGCGAAGACCGCGGCGAAGTTCCGGCTGCCGACTTCATTCCTGTCGATCCCGACAACCTCCTCAAATCCCAGCAAAAATGAGCGAATCCACCGAAGCTCCCTGTAACAAACGCATCACCCTCGTCCGCACCTTTCTCATCCTCGCGGTGGGTCTCGCGGTGGTCATTTCCGCCTGCGGCTTCATCCTGAGTGAGACGGAAAAAGCCATCGTCGTCCGTTTTGGCAAGCCGGTCCGCACGCTCACCGAGTCCGGGTTTTACCCGCGTTTCCCCTCGCCCATCGAGCGCGTCATCCGCATCGATCGCCGCCTTCAGCACGCGGAAATCCGCCTCAGCGAAACGCTCACCAAGGACCAGCGCAACGTCATCATCCCGGCCTTCTACACTTGGCGCGTCGAAGAACCACTCACCTATCACAACTCCGTCGGCAGCGTGGCACTCGCCAACGAAAAGCTCGACGCGCTGATCACCTCCGCGCGCAACTCGATCATCGGCACCCACGCTTTCGCCGAACTCATCGCCCCGGTCGGTTCGCCCACCAACTTGCCAGTGATCGAAAACGACATCCTCTCCCTCGCCGCACCGGATGCGCTCGCCCAGCTTGGCGTGAAATTGCACTCCGTCGGCATCACCCGCATCCAGCTCCCCGAGGCCAACACCGAATCCGTCTTCCGCCGCATGCGCGCCGAGCGCAAACGGGAAGCCACCAAGTTCCGTGCCGAGGGCAACGCCCAGTCTGCCACCATGAAGGCCGAAACCGACCGCGAGGCCACCCGCCTCCTCGCCGATGCCAAACGCCAGGCCGAAGAAATCCGCGGCAACGCCGAGGCCGAAGCCGCCGCCCTCTACGCCAACGCCTACGGCAGCGACCCGGAATTCTATCGCTTCCTCCGCGAGCTCCAATCGCTCCGCACCATCGTCGATAAAAACACCACCCTCGTCCTCGATACCAGCATCGCCCCACTGCACTGGTTGAAAAATTCCGAGAATCCGGAGCTCAAACCTACCCCCAAGCTTCCAATCCCCCGTGCTGAGCCACCCACTAACAATCTCACCCAAACCCCGTTCCTGAACGACACCGCCACCGAGTGAAATTTCAACCCCCAGGCATCACTACCGCATGAAATCCCGCTCCATTCGCCAGCAAGGCCGCGCGGTCGAGGCGTTGCTGATTTTACTCAAGCACCTCACCGCCCACGCCCGCTGGCTTTTCGCCGCGTTGCTCCTTTTCTACGCGCTTTCGGGTATCCGCACCGTCGCTTCCAACGAGCAAGCGCTGCTCCTCCGTTTTGGCAAAATTCAGCCTGAAATCCACGGCCCTGGTTTGCTCATCGGCATGCCCGATCCCTTCGACCGCTTGATCCGCTTCGAAACCGGCCGCGAGTTCAGCATCCCGCTCAGTGGCTGGGCCACCGGTGGCGCGAAAATCGACGATCCCGACAAACCCGTGCAGCTCACCGATGCGGAACTGAGCCTTGAAGGAACCCGCGGTCCCGATGGTGAAATCATCGAAATCGAGAAACACAAACCCACCGGCACCACCCTCGATCCCGTGAACGATGGCTACACGCTCACCGCCGATTTCAATATCATCCAAGGCCGCTTCGTCCTGCGCTACCGTATCAACGATCCCTTCCGTTTCGCCACTGCCGGCGATGACATCCAGACGTTGCTTTCCCGCCTCGCCTACCGCGCACTTTCCCGCCAGATCGGCACGCGAAATATCGACACCTCACTCACTGCCGAGCGCCGCGAGCTCGCCGCGCTTGCCGCAGAATCCACCCGCGCCCTCGCCGCCGAGCTGAACCTCGGGGTGGAAATCACCGCCATCGACATCATCGAACTCGCGCCGCCCAGCCAAGTCGTCGCGGCCTTCGAGGATGTCGCTAACGCCCGCCAATTCGCAAAAACCATTTACGAAAACTCCCGCCAATATCACGACGAGACGATCGAAAAACACCGTGGTGAAGCCGCCTCCATTGTTTTCCGCGCGGAAGGTCACGCCTCCAATCTCGTCGGCACCGCCGGTGGTGAAGCGGCCGCTTTCAACCAAATGCTCGCCGAGCACCGCCGGAGCCCAGGCCTCGTTTCCCAACGCCTTCTGAGCGAAACCCTCAGCACCGTGCTCGGCGGCGTTCAGTCCCGCACACTCCTCCCCGCCGATGACGCGCGGCCCTCGCTGGTGATCGAGCCCGCCCCAGAATTTTCCCGTTGATCCTAAAAAAATGACCACCGACGTCCCAATCGACCAAGAAACTCGCCGCCGCCTCGGCCTGCTTTTCGTAGCCACCGCGCTGATGCTTGCCTCCGTGCTCAGCGGCTGGCTGCGCCCCGAGCAAGAACTCGTGCGCCAATCGCTCGCGCTGGTCGCAGCGCTCATCGTCGCCATTCCCATCGTCTCCGGCTTGATCAACGCCATCCGCTCCACCGGCTTCGCGGCCACGCAGTTTTACATGGACCAATACGTGGTTCTCGCCCTCGCCGCCTGCCTCGCCACCGAGAAATATCTAACCGGGGCGATCGTAGCCATCGTCCTGCTGTTCGGCCAGATGTTGGAGGAACGCACCACCGTCGGCGTGGAAATGGCCCTCGCGAAACTCCGCCAGCTATCGAAAATCCGCGCCCGCCGCAAATCCGGCGAAACCCACAGCGAAGTCGAAGCCACCGACCTCCAGCCCGGCGATGAAATCCGCATTCTTCCCGGCGAATCCGTCCCCGCCGACGCCACCATTCTAACCGGCCATGCGCTGATCGACCAATCCACGATCACCGGCGAGTCCGTGCCCGTCGAGGTTGGCCCAGGCTCCGATATTTTCGCCGGCACCAACAACCTCAACGGTTCCATCGACGCCCGCGTCACCGGCACCGGCCAGGACACCGTGATGGGCCGCGTCCAGTCCATCATCGAGGAGGCCAAGGAGTCCGAGGCCCCGATCATTTCCCTCGCAGAGGATTACGCCCGTTACTACACGCCGCTCATCCTGCTCATCGCCGCTTCCGTTTTCTTCTTCACCCAGGAAATCGAGCGCGCCATCGCCGTTCTCGTCGTCGCCATTCCATGCGCCTTCGTGCTCGCCAGCCCCTCCGCCATGGTCTCGGCCATCGCCGCCGCCTCCCGCATGGGCCTACTGGTCAAATCTGTCCGCCACCTCGAATCCGCCCGCCTCACCGATACCGTGGTCTTCGATAAAACCGGCACTCTCACCGAAGGAAAACTCGAACTCGAAGAAACCGCAGTCCATTCCAACAACTACGACGCCTCCAGTATTTTGCGCCTCGCCGCCGCCATCGAAAGTCAGTCTAACCACCCCATCGCCCGCGCCATCTCCCAGACCGTCCCGGAAGCCGAACGCCCCGCCGTCACCGCCCTAACCGAGCACCACGGCCTCGGTCTCGAGGGCATCATCGAAGGAAAAACCATCCTCATCGGTCGCCCCAGTTTTCTCGAAAAATCCGGTGTCACCCTCGCCATCGATCCTGCGATCCACACCCGCCATTCACTCGTGCTCATCGCCGTCGATGGCTCTCACGTCGGCACTTTCCTGCTCGCCGACCGCATCCGCCCCGAGGCCAAGGAAACCCTTGACCGCCTTCGCTATCTAGGAATCACCGATTTCGTCATGCTCACCGGCGACCGCACCGAAGTCGCCGAGACCATTGCCGCCCGCGTCGGCATCACCGACTTCAAAGCCAACTGCCTGCCGCAGGACAAGGTCGATCACATCCGCGCCCTCAAGGCGGCTGGCAAAAAAGTCATGGTCGTCGGCGATGGCCTCAACGACGCGCCCGCCCTAGCAGAAGGCGACCTCGGCGTCGCGATGGGAGCTCTTGGAAACGACGTCACCGTCCATACCTCCGACGTCGCCCTCATGTCCGGCGATCTCCGCCGCCTTGCGGATTTACTCCTGCTGTCCTCCAAGACCGTCAACATCATCAACCAAAACCTGCTGTGCGGCTTCGGTTTCATCATCATCGCCATCGCCCTTTCCTCGCTCGGCTTCGTCAACCCGATCGCGGCCGCGTTTTTCCACGAGTTCAGCGCCTTCTTCGTCATCTTCAACAGCGCCCGCCTCCTCCGCTTCGATGGCATGGAAGAACCAAGGAGCGCGGAATTCATTCCGCCCGAGCCATCCACAAGCCCCGCCACCGCATGAAACGGCCGTCTCGTAGGAGCGCGGAATTCATTCCGCCAAACCCACGCATCCTTCTCGCAGTTGCCGTTATTCTTCTCTGCGCACTGGGCGCGCTTTTTCTCCGAAAAAAACATCCAGATCCGACAGTCTCGTCAAATCAGCCAGATATTTCCCGCCAATCCTCCCGTGCCCCCCGCGCGGCCCCAGACTTCTGGGACTCCGCCATCGTCCCCGATCCCGGCGAACGGCCACCCATCGCCACCATCCGACCAGAAGATCTCGGCATCACCATTCCCACCACCCCAGTCGATCCCCAAGCGCTGATCTCCAAGGCGATCTCTGAAAACAATCTACCCGCCATCCAGTCCGCCGCCCTCTGGTGGTTCCAGCAAGATCCCACTGCCGCACGCGACTGGCTCGCCACCCAATCCACCTTCGAGGATCTCCAACCCGCGATCAGCTACATCGCGAACCACATTTCGGAAAAAGGCGACATCAAGACGGCCATCGAGTGGGTGAAACTCCTGCCAGAAGGGACGCTTCGCGAAGACACCCTTTTCGACATTCACGCTCTCGCTCTACGCACCCGCCAAATCACCACCTCAGAAATCACTCCCGATGGCATTCCTCCAGAACGTTTCCAAGAACTTCTGAGCGGTGCCGCCGGTGACTAAACTCTTCACAACATGCCCCCCTCAGCCAACCTCACCGACACCACCCGGCGCCGCTGGGTGAAACAATTCATCCTCGGCTCTGCCGCTGCCCTGATCGGCCCGCGCTGGACATCCAGCGTTCTCGCCGAAGTCACCTCCACCGGTCCTGGCCCCGGTGTAATACGGTTCAAACCCTCCGCATTTCCCGCTCTCACCAATCCCGGCGGCTCGGTGCAAGTGAAGTTCATCGACTACATTCCACCCTTCACCCTCAATCGCGTCACCGCAGACCGCTTTGTGACGCTGGACTCCATTTGCACCCATGCCGGATGCACCGTCGGTCGTTTCATCGTGGCGAACAACCGCATGCGCTGCCCTTGCCATGGCTCCCGCTACGATATCGAAGGCCGCGTTTTCCGCGATGCCAATGGTGATTCCACCGAGCCTGCGCCCGACGATCTCAACCGCTACGCCACCAGCTACGATTCCGCGTCTGGCATCATCGCCATCACGCTCCCGGACCTTGAGCTGCACATCGAGTCCATCAGCGTTCAGCAACAGGGCGAAAATGGTCAGCTCCGGCTGAAACTAGTGTTCCCGGTCACTTACGGCGCGGTTTATGAAATCAGCTACCGGCCCAACCTCGCCACACCGCCTCTCATTACACCGTTCTCCACCACGCCAACCGGCCCCGCCAATCAAACCACCGTCGGCCCCGAAGTCTTCGGCGATTTCACCGCCTACGTCGATGCCACCGGCCCAAACGGTTTTTTCAGCGTCGGTGTGAAACTCACACCCGAGCCTTAACAACCATCACATTCACCAAACCCACTCACTTCCAGCGATGAAACAAAAACCATTCCTTGCCGCTTCCAGTGTCTTTTTCCTGATGATCGTCTCCAGCCACGGCGCGGTGATTCACAACGAATCCACCCACGGCGACCTCTCCGGAGTCTTCGGAAAACCTAGCCCTCTCAGCCTGTCGCCGGGTGCGAATACCATCATCGCCCAGATGGGAAACAATGGAAACACCGGCGCGACGCTCAATACTCGCGATGCAGATTATTTCACCGTCACCCTCGGTCCGGCAGAGGCACTCGTCTCGATCACGGTCGATTCCTTCACTTTTTCACCGAGCAATCCGGGTGTCAGTTTCGCCGGTTACGTGGCAGCAGCGACATTTACCGGACAAGATGAGCTAGACATTGATGGCAGTGCGTTCTTCAACGCCACCTCCGGCAACATTCTCGATGATTTCACCAGTGGATCCGCTCCCCTTGGCCAAGGAACTTATTCGTTCTGGTTTCAGGAAACCTCCGCGAACATCGTCAATTACCAATTGACCTTCCAAGTCGTTCCCGAGCCATCCACCTCTTTGATGGCTCTGGCAGCCTGCTCTCTGGCCATCCGGCGCAGACGGCCATTTCGCGACTGAAAAAAGAAGCCGCCGCCTCTCGAAGCACCTGCCATCTCAGATTACGCATTGGCATCGCCGAATTTGCTTCCTAGCTTCGCGCTCTTCCATGCCTGACAAAACCCGTTTTCACTTCACTGGCATCTGTGGCACGGCCATGGGTGCCGTCGCCGCCGCCATGCAACAACGTGGGCTCACCATCACCGGCAGCGATGCCAATGTGTATCCGCCGATGTCGGATTTCCTGCGCGGCCAAGGCATCACCATCGGCGAAGGCTACCGCGCGGAAAACATCCCGGCAGACGCGGATGTGGTCGTGATCGGCAACGCGATCTCGCGCGGCAATCCCGAAGCGGAGGCCACGCTCGACCGCAAGCTGCTCTATCTCTCGCTGCCAGAGGTGATGAAAGAGTTTTTCCTGCGCGGCAAACGCAACTTCGTCGTCTCTGGCACTCACGGGAAAACCACGACCTCGGCGATGCTAGCGTGGCTGCTGCGCCATGCCGGGCGCGATCCGGGTTTCATGATCGGTGGCTTGCCGAAGAATCTGGGATGCGGTGCGCATTTCTCGGAGTCCGAGTTCAACGTGCTCGAAGGCGACGAATACGACACCTCGTTTTTCGACAAACGCTCGAAGTTTCTTCACTACCTGCCCGAGTGCGTGGTGGTGAACAACATCGAGTTTGATCATGCGGACATCTACAACTCCATCGATGAAATCAAACTCAGCTTCCGCCGCTTGCTCAATATCGTCCCGCGCTGCGGCATGGCATTCATCAATGGCGACGAGCCACACTGCCTGGACGTCGCGCGCGGAGCACCTTGTCCGGTGACCACCGTGGGTTTCTCGGAAGACTGCACGCTGCGCATCGAAAACGTCAGCTACGAGAGAGAGCGCAGTTCATTTTCAGTCGGCGGCATTTCCTACTCGGTGCGCATGACCGGTGAGTTCAATGTGCGCAATGCGGCGATGGCGGCTTCTGCCGCTTGTTTCGCGGGTCTCTCGCAGGAAGAAATCCGCGCTGGGCTCGAAGCGTTCGAGGGCGTCGCTCGCCGCCAAGAACTCCGTGGCGAAGTGAACGGCATCAAAGTCATCGACGACTTTGCACATCACCCCACTGCCATCCGCCTCGCGGTGCAAAGTCTGCGCCAGCGTCATCCAGACTCCCGCTTGTGGGTACTTTTCGAGCCACGCTCGAACACCACTCGCCGCGCCGTCTTCCAAAACGAACTCGCGGAATCTCTCGCACTCGCGGATTTCGCGGTGGTCGCCGCGATTGAAGATCTCCAGAAAATTCCTGAAAACGACCGTCTCGATCCGGCCAAACTCTCTGCCGACATCATCCGCCTCGGCGGCAAGGCCGACTATCTGTCAGGCGTCGAGGCGATCGTCGCCCGCGTCAAAACAGACGCAGTCCCCGGAGACGTGGTGGCCGTACTTTCCAACGGTGGCTTCGGCGGCATCCACCAAAAACTGCTCGACGCACTCGCCACTCCAACCACGGAGCGCGGAATCCAGAATCTGCGTTAGCAGATCATGCCCCAAATCGCGTAGCGCACACTGGCTGGCCCTCAGGCAATTTATTCCGCTTCTTCTCCGTCAGGTGATGGGGAATGACGGGTAGCGTAAGATTTTCACCGCAGAGCCGCAAAGGTCGCAAAGGGACGCGGAGATAGAATTTTGCCCTTTGAATGATCTGGAATTTGGACGGAACGCTTCGGAATCAAGGAAGCATCCCACACTCCGTAATTCTTCCTTTGCGTCCCTTCGCGACCTTCGCGGCTCTGCGGTGAAAACAAAAAACCTCACCCACTCCTCAATTTCGTGGATTCCACACGCCGTTGTTTTCCAACTCGCCGACAAATCCTGTCCGAGCATCGCGGTTGTCACCGCCATAAAAATTGGCGCTGCCGTAGGAACTCGGCAGTTCAGCGCTGACGCTGCCGTCGCACCACGCGATCAATGCGCTGCCGCGAAAGCGAAAATGCACACTCGGCTGTAGCGACCGGCCACGCACGCGTCCACTGGCATCCACCTCGTACGGCGGGGCGGCCGAGGAATAATCTTGCAGGCCATCCGCCACCGCCAAGGCCACCGTCGCAAACATCAAGGTGTTGGATGGATTTTCGATCATCGCCGGGCGACTCGGCGGATTGCGCTTCCCGGGCTGTGGCTGGACGAAGGGATTGAGACCGATGTATGTGTCGTTGTAGCCGTATCCACCCGCACCATTTTCATTAAACGCCTCGGCGCTGAGCAAGCGCTCCAATTCTGGACAACGCCCGACGCTGCGCGAGTCTCCAAGATAGTCTGCGAGCAGGCCTTTTGCGGGATCGAACGGCGCGCTTCGTGAGGTCCGCGCACCGTGCCAACGCACGAGATTTCGCCCGTCGAGATCGGCTGGGACATACGTTTGGTGATCCACCGCATACGAGAAATTCGCTGCGACCAGTTGCCGGAGATTGGAGGCAGAAACCGCCTGATTCGCCCTAGTTCGGAACATCCCGAGTGTGACCCACGCCGCCGCCGCAAGGCCCACCACGATGACGACGACCACCAGCAACTCCACCATGGTGAAGCCGGATTTCGCGAAACGATGAGCGGAATGTTTCATGGTACATCGGCTGCGAGCCGGAAGTAGCGATAGGGCAGGGCGGGCGATACCGTCACAGAAACTCGCACGGCGTGCAGGCCCGATTCCGCGACATTCACGCCAGCTTGCAGCGCGATCATCGCCGCGCCGGAGACAGATCGGGCGAGCGCAGTCCATGTTTTCAGATCGTGGCTTCCTTCCAGCCGCAGCGAGTGATCCGCGCGATACGCCAGACGGTTGAAAGCGATGCCTGTGGCTGAAATCGTCGGTGTGTGAGCGCCGCAGAGATACTCCATGAGATCCGCCACACCGTTGTGATTCCCATCGTCGGTCGGACCGCCGGAGCCGATGCCATTGGCGAGCTGCCATGCGGCAAACGTGGTGGGCGTGGCGGTGAATGCGCCCACTGCATCAAGGTCGAATCCCGCTGACGGATAAGGCGTGGGATAGGGATCGATGATGATGTTTCCGGCTGCATCCAGCGAAGCAAACTGTGGGTCGTTCGTGCCCACAGCATCAATGATGCGCACGTGGCTGATGCGCTGCACATCGAGCAGCGGCGAAACGAGGCGCAGCTCGGCCAAATCAAATGGCGTGCCGAATCCTGCGAGATATTTGCCCGCGAGGTTGTGGATGTTGGTGGGATCAACCGCGCCGCCTTCGCCGATGTTTGCCGATGCTGCGGTCAGCGAGGACGATGGAAACCGAAAAAAGTTTTCTCCATCCGAGCTTACCTCCACATGCGCGAGCTCCAAAAATGAGGAGACGAAGCCGTTTTCAAACACCGCGAAATCCGGCCCGGGAACGTCCGTGAATGGCTCGGTGAACTCCAACACCGCGACTCCGCGATCACCCAGTGAAACCACCGGGTACGGTTCATCCGGCGTGGCATCGGCAGGGCCGGTCGCCTCGCTGTCCAGGCCGTAGAATGCGAAGACACTGTCTGGGTAGCCAATTTCAGTCGAGCCACGCTCGACCGTGGCATTCGTCGCCCAAATCGTAAAACGATCGTCGGTGGCGCTGATCGCGTCGGTGCCCGCTTGGTTCGCGGCTGGCGGGTAGGGGCCGCCAAGGGCCGCCTGAGAAACGGCAAATGCGCCGAGTAGATAAAAAGATAAAATTTTCATTAGATTAAAAGGGGAGCACACGCGCCCTCGCGTGTCGTCTTTGGCGCCCCGCCAAAGACATGGCTTGCACCATCTATCGACGCTCCTTTGAAGGTTTCGTGGTTCCTCATTTTAAGGGTTCGTTTATTTCACACGACGACGGCGCACACCGAGCAACAGCCCCACCAGCGGCACCAGCGTGAAGGTGGAAATTTCCGGCACGAGCGCCACACTGGGTGGCGTAGAGCCGCCCGAAAACACCAGTGCATCCCAAGAACCCGGCGCGATGATGCGGTAAGGAGTCGAAACGCCGGAACCCACTGCCCACGCTCCTGCCGCGATGGGTGCGGCACTCGGAAAACCCGCGTCCCCACCGGACACCCATTGCGCCCAGTAAATGTAAGGCTCAACAAAGCTGTTGGTCTCCCTAACGGCGTTGAATGTGATCCAGTTCACGAAAAAATTCGGCTCAGACACGCTGCCAAAGTTCGAGAACGACATCGTCACTGACGAATCGTTGGCGAGCACTTGGTCGAGCAGGAACTTGCTATCGAATGGGCCGGACGAGGAATCGTAGCGGACTTCATAAGTCCGCACGCCGATGTTTCCTGATTCAAGCACGAGGTAGGAGGCGTCTGCCCCGGTGCCGATGACGATATTCGCCGCGTGGAGGTTTCCTGCGAACAGGCAAGCTCCGGCGACGAGGGTGCGAATGCGAAAGCCGAGGGCTTCGCGTATTGTTAGTTTCATATCTCTTCAGTGTTGGTTGGTAGCTTGAAGAGTCCGCTGCGGGAGGATCCCAGAGCATTCTCTCGTCGGCCCTTTTTCGCGAAAGGCCGTGTTTTTCCCCGCACTACCGGACAATCCGGCGGACGGGTGACGAGCATCTGTGGCGCAAGTATTCGGACTCCCGGTTATTGCTCCTCCCGCCTTCACCGTTTGTGTCGAAACGATTGGTCTGATGGGAATTGCAACCGGTTACCGCAGCGCGACTGTTCCGGATTTTCACCGGATTCCATAACGCCTCAGAAGTTGGTCGGGGCGAACCTTTCTTTTTTCACCCCCCACCACAAGACCAAAGCCACCCCGCCGCAGTGCGTGCGCGAACCTTGCAAATTCCTGCGCAGGCACTTCGATAGTGGATATTGCCGACGGGACGTCGGCGCGCCCGGGAACGCCAACGTCTTCGTTGGCCTTTTCTTTGATGACGTTAAACCGCCTGATCAATTCGGCGGCGGTAGCTTTCTACAGCTTGGTTCCATGTGTGATGGATGGCATCTGCCGAGCGCAGCCAGACGGCGCGGTGCATCAAGAGCATGGCTGCCGAGTGGTAGAGCAGGTCGCTCATTTCGTTTTTCGTGATGCCAGCCGGGCCTTCGGCGAGGAATTTTTCGGCCAGTGCCTCGTCGGTTTCAGTGAGCTCGCTTTGTTCCAGCAGAGAAACATGCACGCCATTGACGTAAGGATCGACCACGGCGGCGATCACTCCGCGCCGACCTTCAGTGGCGGCGTCGAGCGCGGGATCGACTGCCGCATTTGATGAATCGGCGAGCTGAATGACCTCCGGTGGGGTGCGTTCCTCGGGTGTGGAAAGCAAGCCGCGACGGGCGAGTGCTTGGCCGTTGCGGACCCGGCTGGTCCACACGGAGATCGGCGCGGATAAAATCAGGCCCAGCAAAATGGGTGACATCCAAGCGGCGAAATACGGGCTAATGCTCACGGCGAGCACCGTCCAGCCGATGCCGAGCAAGGTGGTCACGCCGTGGAAACGCAAGGCATCGCCCCATGCGGTGCCGTCGGTTTCGCGGTTCTGGTTGCCCCAGCCGACTGAGCGACCGAGAAGCATGCTGATCACCATGACCGTGTGAGAAACCATGATCGACGGCGCGAGCAGCATCGAGATGATCGTTTCAAAACTCGCTCCGAAAATGATGCGCAAGAACCCGCCGAAGGAGCGTCGGGTGCGGCCATGAAAAATCGCCAAAATCACCGCAAGAATCTTCGGCAGGAACAGCAGGGTGAAGATGAACAGAGTGAGGATCAGGCTTTGCTGGCTGCCATTGATGTCGAACCACCGGTCCACGTAGTTTTCGAAAGGCAAGATGCTCAGGCCACTTTGGTAGCGCTCCCATGCGATCCAAGTTCCGAGAAGCAGGAAAAGAAACCACAGCGGGCTGGCGAGATAGGCCATGATGCCCATGAACAGGTGCATGCGGGTGGGGAAGGGGAGTTTCCGGGCAAAAACGAGCCACATGTGTTGCAGATTTCCCTGCATCCAGCGTCGGTCGCGGATGAGGTGATCCACCAGTGTGGGTGGTGCTTCTTCGTAAGTCCCCTCGATGTCCCATGCGAGCCAGACTTCCCAACCCTCCGCGACCATCAGCGCGGCCTCGACGAAGTCGTGACTGAGGATGCGCCCGCCAAAGGGCTCTCGACCGGGGAGCGCGGGCAGTTCGCAGAATTCTGAAAATGGCTTGAGACGGATCAGTGCATTGTGTCCCCAATAACTGCCACCGCCGAGCTGCCAAAAATTGAGACCACGGATGAAAAGCGGGCCGTAGAGGCGCATCGCGAACTGTTGGAGACGGGTGAAAACCGAGGTGCCACGGATCAGTTTCGGCGGCGTCTGGAGAATGCCGAGCCTCGGATACGCTTCCATGACGCGGGCCATGGTGACGATGTCCGCGCCGTCCATCAGGCTGTCGGCATCCAGCACCAGCATCGCTTCATAGCCGCCGCCCCAGATGCGGACGAAGTCGCCGATGTTGCCAGCTTTGCGGTTTTCGTTGGTGCGGCGGCGGCGGTAATAAATGCGCCCGAAGCCGCCGAGCTTGCGGCAAAGATTGGTCCACGACGTTTCCTCTTGGACCCAGAGGTCGAGATCGCGGGTGTCGCTGAGGATGAAAAAATCGAACGATTCCAGATGGCCGGTGGCCTCGATGGAGCGGTAGATCGCCTCGATACGAGCGCAAGTTTTCACGCTGTCCTCGTTGTAAACTGGCATCACCACCGCGTGGCGCATCGTGAGTGGGTCCGTTTTTCCTGCGGCGAGTTGGCTGATCCGCACCGAGCGTTTCCGGCCCAGTAGGATGTCGAACGCGCCGAAAAACGCGTGAAATGACCCGAGCACCAGCAGCCCATTCAGTACGATAAACACCGCGAGTAGCGGGTAGTGCGCCTTATGATAGCCCATGCCCCGGAACAAATCCGCCAGCCAGAGCGTGGCGACGATGTTGGTCAGCAGCACCGCCGTAAAAAAGACAAAGCGCCGCAATGTCACGCGGATGCCGCTGTAAAATGGCTTCCCAATATCCGGTGGTGCGAGATCGGGCGGTTCCATCAGCCGATGAAGAAATACCAAATAGTGAGCGCGCCGAGCAGTGCCAGCAGCGCGGAGAACATGAAACGAACGATTGGCTGGCGGTTCATGGTTTCCCACCATTGCGCCGCACCGCTGCCGATGGCGTTGAGTTCAAGCGGCTTCGGCACCATCGTGAGATTTTGGAAACGCGGGCCCGCTGCGAGGTAGGATTTTTGCATGGCCTCGACGAAGGCGGGTGGCCACGGCGCAGGGGTCAGGAAAACGCCCTGCCATTTGTCGGGCATGCCCGCGAGCAGCAGCGCGAGGCGGCCACGTGCAGCAAGACGGCGGTTTTCCAGCGGCACGTCCAGCACATCTTGA
>JBGSOI010000071.1:0-20885 GCA_041739215.1 Akkermansiaceae bacterium | reverse complement strand
AAAATTGCTATAATATCCCCAAGATCGACTCACCGCCCGTCTTGACGGGCGAAAAATCTGGCCCGATGCGGGATGGAAAGCGCGATTCCGCCTGAAATTCCTATGTCCGCGCGTGAAAATCATGGTTTTTGGAAGTGCCCTTAAAAGCATTGGGCGTCGTTTCAGAAAATGTCAGCAGCTCCCCAAAAGGAGTGTAGAGATATTGATTCTGGATCGTGCCACCTGCTCCAGTCAGTTGACTCGTATTACCCAGGGCATCGAATGCGTGGAAGTACGTTCTTGATTGGGCATCGGTACTGCCAACCAAACCCAGTCCGTGGAAATGATGACGCAACGGATTTCCCGCAGAATCGAACTCAGCCGCTATATCGCCAAGTCCAAAGGGATCGATAAGATATCTGGTTGCCGTTCCCTTCTCCGTACTGCCGACACGCTGGCCCAGCGCATCGTAGTTGTGGGCCCAGCTTCCCTCCGGCGTCTGGACGTCGACAAGACGATTCAAGCTATCAAAAGCATACTCTGAAATTGCGGAACCATTTGCTCTACGAATCAGATTGCCCGATGAATCGTAGTCGAGAATTTCCGAGCCAACCCCGGTGTATTGGTTCATTTCGTTTGTCGTGTAATTCGTCGTAACCCCGTTTTCGATCACTTGGGTGCGATTCCCGGCCGAATCATAGGCATAGCGAAGGTCTTGGCTGGGAACCGCCGGATTCGTCGATGCGAGCACCGCACGAGTCAGTTGGCCGATGGGGTCGTAGGTGTAGGTCCATTTGCCGTCGAGAGTCTCCATCGAGGTGCGTCTGCCAAGGCTGTCATAGGTGTAGTCAAACCTTGATTGGACAGCGTTGTCCGGAGCGCGGTTCACGAGGTGCAGTATTTGACCGGAAGCATCGTATTCGTAGGTGGCATAAGTGCCATTGCCGTTGTTCTTCCTGCTGAGACGGCCGACGGAATCGTAGAGGTAATTCACCACGAGATTTCCGCTGCCATCCTTGAGCGTTGAGAGCCTGCCACGCGGGTCGTAAGCGTAGTTCACCGTGAAGCCGAGGTGATCGACCATCGCGCTGCGCCTGCCCGCCGGATCGTAGCTGAAAGTCAGCGATTTCGAGCCCGGATAGGCCACCTTGGTCATGAAACCTTTGGTCGCATCGTAGGTGAACGCGGTGGTCCCAGAGGAGTCCGTGGCCGTGGCCAGACGGTTCCGGGTGTCATAGGTGTAGGTGTAGCTTGAACCATCCGGGAACGTGGCCCCAGTGATCTGGCCGGAGGCGTTGTGGGTGTAGTGGATGGGCTGACCGGCGGGATTGACGAAGGAAACCGCATTCCCGAGCGGGTCGTAGTTGAAGGATTCCCCCTTGCCGTTGGCATGGGTGGTTTTGAGGTGATTGCCGGTGGTGCTGTAGCTGTAGAGCGTCGTGTTGCCCTTGGGATCGCTCAGGGCGGTGAGTTGCTTCTGCGGCCCGCCATAGACGAAGTTGCTGGTGTTGCCAGCGAAGTCGGTGGAGGAAATCAATTGTCCGACCTTGTTGTAGGTCATTTCCGCGGTGGCACCGAGCGCGTTGGTGACGCTTATGAGATTGGACCTGCCGTCGTAGTCCAGATAGGTGGCATAACCGAGTGGATCCACGGCCTTGGCGAGCTGGCCGTTGTGATCGAAAAAGAGACTGGAGGTGCTTGAAGCGGAATCCGTGATGTTCACCCTGCCCTCGGCGTAGGTGAAGGTGTTGGCAAGCTGCCCTCCGTCGGCGGAGGTGCCCGAAAGACGGCCTTGAGAGTCATAGGAGAGGTTGAGCCGGACGCCCCCGGGCCGAGTGATCGAGGTGAGGGCGTTTTCAGCCACAGCACCCGGGGTCGTGTTGTAAGTGAAGGACGTTACGAGGCCGGTGTAGGAGGTGACGGACAGCAGGTGTTTGTTTGCCGCGTCGTAGGAATAGTTGGTGGTGCGTCCCGCAGAGTTGGTCAGGCTGGAGACCAGTCCCGCGCTGTTGTAGCTCAAGGCCAGGAACTGACCGGACGAGGCGGTCATGGAAGCCAGCCTGCCCGCCGTGTATCCTGCGGTGATCTTGTTGCCGTTGGTATCCTGATAGTAGTCGAGCACGCCGTCGGACTTGAAGACGGTGAAGGTGCCGCCGAGCGCGGTGAGCTTGTAGCCTCCCCCGAATCCCGTGAGCACATCGTAGTCACCCGGTCTTGAAAAATAGCGGCCGGCGTAGCGGCTGTCCGGCTGGTAGGTGAAGCGTCCTCCGCTACCGAGGATGCGGGTGACCGTTCCGTCGGCGGCTACCGTGAGTTTTTGTTGCCAGGAGGTGGACCAGCCGAGCCCGAAGGGACCGGATTGAAATCGACCGGGGATGCTGGGACCGAAGGCGCGGTCGAAGCTCAAGGACAAGGCACCGGGCACCGGCACGGAATCATCAACCACTGCCCCCAGAGTGCGCATCGGCCACAAATTGGCGGCCTGCGCGGCGATGGAACCCCAAAGTTCGTTGATATCGGTCACGTTGCGTCCCAAACCGGCGAGGTAGCCAGCTTGTTTGTTGAGCAGTTTGACATAGCCGCCCCAAGTGGTTCCGAGTTGAGAAGCAAGGCCCGCATACATTACATTCCATGCGCCGGCGGAGATGCCGGCGGGCCGCATGGATTCCTTCATGGCCGGCCAGTCCACAAAGGTGGTGTCGGTCTCATAGAGAATTCGGGACGAGAACTTGATGGTGTCGAAGTCCCACGCGGGACCCACCCAGCCGGCATAATAGACCGGGACACGGAACGATTCACCCGGAGCGAGCACGCCCGGCGTGGCCCCGCTTGCGAGAATCTGGACCGCCGTCGAGAATCCTTCGGGAAAGGCAGAAGAACTCCAAATTCCGGCGGTCAGGCGCGAGGGATCCAAGGTGAGCAGAGCCGCCGCCAATCCGGCGGGATTCGTGCAGGTAAGTTCCAGCAATGGAGCTGGCATCGGGGCAGTGCCGGTATTGGCGTAGCTGACATAAACGGTGGCGGCGACGCGCTGGCCGATGGGTTCCGGAGCGTCCACGGTGGTGACCAAAACCCCCTGACCGGTCTGGACCACCATGCCGGATGGAATCTCGGCGGTGGCACCCGAGGGCTGGGTCACCCGGATGGTGTAGGTTCCTGATGGGACGGAATTGGCGGCAAAGGTTGCCGAAACCCGGGTTATGAGGTCGGTGGTGGAACTGATCGCCGTAAAAACAGTTCCGTTGGAGCTGACGAGACTGACGGTCGTCCCCGCTTTGAAACCCGCTCCAGTGAGATGAATCGTGGCGCCGGAGTTCGGGCTGATGCTGGCGGTGGAACTGCCGGTCAGGACGACTTCCCTGCTC
This sequence comes from Akkermansiaceae bacterium, assembly GCA_041739215.1. Taxonomy (GTDB): domain Bacteria; phylum Verrucomicrobiota; class Verrucomicrobiia; order Verrucomicrobiales; family Akkermansiaceae; genus Luteolibacter. Next base: position 17,541 of record JBGSOI010000071.1, on the reverse strand, counting down.
TCCGCAACGAGCGTGAAGGTGCCGGTGTTGTTGGGGATCGACTCTCCATAGACGAGAATGTACCAGTTTCCTGCATTTGCCGAAGGGATCAACATGGATTGGTCGGATCCGCTGCCATTCGCCGCATGGTCAAAAATCTGGCGGGTAGGGGGCGTTCCGAAGCGGGCGTAGATCTCGGTATGATGGGAGGCGACGGAATCCGCGAGATCGATCAGCAGTGGTTGGGTGGTCGTGACGGGCAGGACGAACAACTGCGCCTGTCCCGAGCCCACCCAGTTCCCGGTGTAGGCGCTGCCCAGCACCAGCGGGGTGATGCCCGATTGGCGGATGACGAACTTATAGCTTCCCGTCTCACCGGTGGGGCCTGCCGCTTTCAACGTGTAGGCGCCGGAGGTGGGGAGGTTGATCAGCGGGGAATCGTCCGTCAGCCCTTCAAATCCAACATAGCCCCCAGGTCCGCTGAGACTGTAGGAGATGCCGGAAGTCGTGCTTCGCAATAGGTCGAACTGGATCTGCTGGCCCGCAACCGCTGAGAACGTCCACTGCTCAACGGCGAAGAGGGAGGCAATGTTTCCAGATGCCTCTTGACCGAGCACGAGTGGACGGACCGATGGAGTCACATCCCAAACGCCGACGATATAGTTGCCCGTCGAACCCGTGTGGGACGCGGGTGCGTTAACCCGAATCCGGTAGGAGCCGTCGGAGGGCAGGGCAATGTCGGTGAGGGTGACCGACGCTCCGGCCGTGTCGCTGGGTTCTCCGGCCAGAACCTCGCCGGACGGGGCAAGCACCTGAACATTGGCTCTCGGCATTTTGGGCGAGACCGGCACGGGCGGTGCGGAGGCCCCGAGATTCACCACGATGCTGACGGAACTACCAGCGCGACCATAGAACACCCATTCATCCAATTCTCCGGGGACGGAAATGTTGCCCGGAGTCGGCGTTGCAAGAGCAAGATTTCCGGAGTCCGCGATCTGGGTGATCGTCCCGTTGGCGACGTTCCCGCCGATCTGGGCGGCCCGGGCGTAGAGCTTCAAACCATTCAGGTCGAGCGTGCAGCCAGCGGGCACGACGATCGAGTTGCTGTAGATGCATTCCGCGCCGGTTGCCGGGGTATTGTTTGCCAGATCGACGAGCTTGACGCGGGTGTTGTTTGCTAACGATAGATTTCCGAAAACGAAGTTGTTCTCGAAGCCCGCCGGAACCGCGCCGAGATCGTCGCTCATGACCTCAAGCTGTTGCGGGGATGCTTCGCTTCCTGCTCCTTTAAACAGAACGGTTCCGGGCAAATCCCGCTTCACGTTGGTTGTGGAGCCCAAGAGGTCTCCGCCAACCGCCAAGGTGCTTGAAGCTGCGAGAATCAAGGAGCCCGGTTGGTCCACCGTGAGAGAACCGGAAAGCGAGAGGGTGGTTCCGTTCAGAATACTCACGGAGCCAGTCCCGGCGAGCCAGCCGCCTATTTGCAGGGTTTGGTTGGCTTGGTTTACGATCAGGAAGCCGTCGTTGGTGACATTGCCTTGGAGTGATCCAGAGGCGATGTAGTTGATCCCAGAAGCAATAGTGAAGGGTTTGCCGATGTTGATGGTGACGCCCGTGATCTCCGTAAGGTTTGGGACTGAGATCGTTCCCCCGCTGGAAGCCGTCAGCGACGACTGCGGGGTGGTGCTATTGTCTGAGAAGGTCGCCAGCAGCGGCGCGGTGATGAGGCTGTTGGTGTCACGAGCAAGGAACCTCACCCCGCTCGAGCTGTTGCTAGGAAAGCTGGCGGCAGGCACGGTTACCGAGGTGAGCGCCGGGAACTCGATGGCCGCCCCGTAGTATGCCTGGATGTAGAACGACCCGTCGGTGTTCTGGTTGGTTGGCACCGTGCCGGTGATGGTGGCCAGCGCGGGAAACTGCAGCTTGCAGCCTGCGTTGTTCATGTTGTCGGAACCCGCCCGCCAAACTGGCCGACGATTGGCCGGCTGCGTATAGGAGATGACCGCCGGGAAGCTCAGCCGGCTGTTCTGGCCGCCCACCTCAATGTTCGTCACATCCACCAAGCTCGTCACGTTGGGGAAGCTCAACACCGTATTGTCGTTCGCGGCGCGGATGTCACCACTTACGCTGGCCACCGGCATGGTCACCGTGCCCGCGTTGAGCCTGAAAGAGGTTGTCCCTGTAATCGACGTGAACTGCTGCGGATTGGACACAGCGTTGAGATCCATCTGGATACCCACCGGTGTCGTCAGGAGGGAGAAGTCCAACCTGCCCGAACTGTAGGCGGTCAGCGATGACTGCGGGGTGGTGCTGTTGTCTGAGAAGGTCGTCAGCAGCGGCGCGGTGATCAGGCTGTTCGAGTCACGGGCGAGGAACTTCACGCCGCTCGAGCTGTTGTTAGGAAAGCTGGCGGCAGGCACGGTTACCGAGGTGAGCGCCGGGAACTCGATGGCCGCCCCGTAATATGCCTGGATGTAGAACGAACCGTCGGTGTTCTGATTGGTCGGCACCGTGCCGGTGATGGTGGCCAGCGCGGGAAACTGGAGCTTGCAGCCTGCGTTGTTCATGTTGTCGGAACCCGCCCGCCAAACCGGCCGACGATTGGCCGGCTGGGTGTAGGAGATGACCGCCGGGAAGCTCAGCCGACTGTTCTGGCCGCCCACTTCGATGTTCGTCAGGCCGCTGAGATCAGTGAGAGCCGGAAAACTTGCTGAGGCCCCGCCCGACACACGAATCGTCAAATTCTGAAGATTCGCCGGACCAGAAGCAGCGAACGATGCATTCTCTCCCGTCGCAGTGAACGACCCACCGCTGGCAGTGAAAGCACCGGTGATGTTCGATGTGCTAGCCAAGCCTCCGACGGTCAATGAACCGCCGGTGATACTGAATGCTTCAGAACAGTTGAAACTTTGGATCTGGACGTTGCCCGCCGCGTTGTTGAGGAGGATTGTGGGATTTGAACCGGGAACGGAGATGTTCACATCATCACTGGGTCCTGGCCGCTCATTACCGCTCCAGTTTAGGGGATCGCTCCACGAAACCCCGTCACCCGCGCCCGTCCAATTGACGTTGGAAGCCAAGGCGTGCGGGCCAAGGAGAAGCAAGGATGCAGTGAAAATGCATGCGATTATCGCTTTGGTTCTAGAGCTCATGAGGCGGGCGGGATGATTGATTTGGGGAGGAAATTAGTTATTCAAATAGTGAGACTGGGCATCGGCGGAAACTTGCGGGAAAACACAAACTGGATCTTTCTCCGCACACCACCAATGCCAATGCCCACGCCCAATCAAGAAGCGTCCGTCAACGGGATGGGGTAAATCAACCGAAGGATTCGGTTCGGGGATGTTTGGATTTTGCGACCGGGGGATCATACTTCAACTGAGAGCTGAAGGCTGTTAGCAGGCGACCTCACATCAATCAAGAAAATGACAATCGTCCACCCATCATGATTCGCTATCAATGTTTTATAAAGGCGATGACTTTCAACCATGCCGTAAGGATCTGCAACCGTCGCACCACATCCCTATCAAATCCAGAACAGGACACACTGGACGCACCATCAGAATCAGGAATCGCGATAACCTTGTCGCGAGGCAAGTGTAGAAAAGTGGCGACAGGATTGTCGCCACTCCTTACTCCCACTCGATGCTGGCGGGTGGTTTGGTCGAGACGTCGTAAAGCACGCGGTTGATGCCCTTCACCTCGTTGAGGATCTTGTGGCTGGTTTCGCGGAGGATGATGTAGGGAAGCTCCACCCAGTCGGCGGTCATGGCGTCCTCGGAAATGACGGCGCGGAGGTTGGTGGCCCATTCGTAACTGCGTTCGTCACCTTTGACACCCACGGTTTTCACCGGGATGAGGCCGGCATAGGCTTGCCAGACCTTGTCGTACCAACCGTGCTCCTTGAGCTTTCCGATGAAAATCGCATCGCACTCGCGGATGATGTCCAGCCGCTCCTTGTCCACGACACCCGGGCACCGGACTGATAGACCGGGACCGGGAAACGGGTGGCGCTGGAGGATGTCATCAGGAATACCTAGAGCGGTGCCGAGTTCGCGGACCTCGTCCTTGAAAAGTTCTGCCAGCGGCTCCAACACTTTTCCCTGGGCCTGGAGTTCGAGGATTTTCGCCACCCGGTTGTGATGGGTCTTGATGACGGAAGCTTTGGACTTCGCATTCGACGCGCTTTCGATCACGTCCGGATAGAGAGTGCCTTGCGCGAGCATTTCGGCATCGCCCACCGAGTCCCAGAAGACTTCGATGAACATGTTGCCAATGATCTTGCGCTTCTTTTCGGGATCCCCCTCGCCTGCTAGAGCGGTGAGGAATTTCTCGGAAGCATCGACCGTTTCGATCTCCACGCCGATGCGTTTGAAGTTCGCTTGCACGACCGCTGCCTCGTCTTTGCGGAGGAGGCCGTTATCGACAAAGATCGCCCGCACTGTCACTCCGGCATGCTTGAGCAAAACCGCCAGGACGGTGCTGTCCACTCCACCGGAGACCCCGCAGACGACCTGCCGGGTGCCGACGGTCTCGCGGATGTTATCGATCATCTCGCGCTTGAAATCGTCGATGTGGAATGGCAGCAAGTCGCTGGCGTGATCGAGGAAGTTTTTCAGGATCTGCAAGCCTTCGTGGCTGTGGGTGACTTCCGGATGGTATTGGATGCCGAAAAACAGGTCGTCCCATTGCAATGAAACGGGAGTGCCGTGTTGGTTGGAAGCAATGACCTTCGCGCCATCCGGCAGGATTTTCACCGTGTCCGAGTGGCTCATCCAGACTTGCGAGCAGGCGGAAATCCCTTCGTAAAGACCGACGCTTGCCGCCGGGAACAGATCGGCGGGACCGTACTCGCGGCGGTTGCTAGCTTCGACACTGCCGCCGAATTTGATATTCAGAAGCTGCATTCCATAACAGACGCCGAGCACGGGGACGTTGAACGCCTTGAGCGCTTCAAAATCCAGATCCGGCGAATCCGCCTCACTGGTGCTTTTCGGCCCGCCTGATAGGATGATGGCTCCGGGTTTGCCGATGTCCGGAAAATCCTCGATGGCATAGAGCTTGGCGAAGTATCCAAGCTCGCGCACGCGGCGGACGATGAGCTGGGTGTATTGGGAGCCGAAATCGAGAACGGCGACGTGTTGGGAATCGTGCATGGGGAAGAAAAGCTGAAACGCTGAAGACTGAAATCAGCTCAACGGCTGATAGTTGGTGGGTTCCTCGGTCATTACGATGTCATGGACGTGGCTTTCGCGGAGACCGCCGGCGGTGACGCGGACGAAGTTGGCGCGTTCGCGAAGTTCGGTCAGGGTGGCGGCACCGACGTAGCCCATGCCGGATTTGAGGCCGCCCATGAGTTGGAAGATGACGTCGGACAGCGGGCCTTTGTAGGGGACGCGGCCTTCGACGCCTTCGGCGACGAGCTTGCCGGAGCTGTTCTGGCCGTAGCGATCGCCCGCACCTTTTTGCATGGCACCGATGGAACCCATGCCGCGATAGGTTTTGAAGCGGCGGCCTTGGGATTGCACCGTCTGGCCAGGGCTTTCGCGGGTTCCAGCCAGCAGCGATCCTAACATGACGAGGTCGGCACCGGCGGCGATGGCCTTGACAATGTCGCCGGAGTAACGGATGCCACCATCGGCGATGACTTTCACGCCAGCCTCGCGGCAGACACCGGCGACGTTCTGAATCGCGGTGAACTGCGGCATGCCGACGCCGGAAATGACGCGGGTGGTGCAAATCGATCCGGGACCGACGCCGACTTTCACGGCACTCGCACCGGCGCTAACAAGATCGCGCGCGCCTTGCTCGGTGACGACGTTTCCGGCGACCACCGGGACATTCGAAAGCGAGCGGAGTTTCCCGATGACCTCCATGACGTGGCGGGTGTGGCCGGTGGCGGCATCGATGAACAGAGCGTCGGCCCCGGCGTCGATCAGCACGCGGCCACGGTCGATGCAATCGGGACCGACGCCAACGGCGGCACCGCAACGGAGCTGGCCGTTGTCGTCCTTGGCGGCATTGGTAAAGGTGATGCGTTTTTCGATGTCGGAGCCGGTGATGAGTCCGACGAGACGGCCGTCAGAGTCAACGAGCGGAAGTTTCTCGATCCGGTTTTGATAGAGAATCCGGCGGGCTTCCTCGAGTCCCGTGTTAGGCGGGGCGGTAATGAGTTTCTCGCGGGGAGTCATCACATCGGCGACGCGGGCGTCGAGGCGGTCCAAGTAGCGGACATCGCGACCGGTGACCATGCCTTCGAGGCGACCGTCGGCATCGATGACGGGAAATCCGGAGAAGCCGTTCTTGGCCATGACGGCGCGGACGTGATCGACGGTGTCCTCCTTCCGGACGGTGTGGGGCTTTTGAATGACCGCGTTTTCCGAGCGTTTGACGCGGGAAACCATCGCCGCCTGTTCGTCGATCGGGCAGGCCCGGTGGATCACGCCCATGCCACCTTCGCGGGCGAGGGCGATCGCCAGATCGTGTTCCGAGACGGTGTCCATGGCCGCCGAGACGACCGGGAGAAACAAGGGAATGCCTGCCGTGACGTGGGTGGAAAGGTCCGCTTCACCGGGCAAAACCGCGCTCAAAGCGGGCACCAGAAGCACGTCATCAAATGAAAGTCCGAGAGAAATCTCTGCCATGGCGGAGTCAATAGAAGCGCCCCCCGGCCCGCAAGTCCGAATCCGGGGAGCGGAAAATTTTCCCTTCTCACGCCGCCTTTGATCGTTTCAAATCAACGTCGAATCAGGAATTCCATGTGCCATGCATAAGGCTGAAGTCTCTGAAGGGAAGAGCTTCAGCAATGCACGCCGCTGGTTTTGAAACCATTTTTCAAAGAGTTGCTTGTCCGATCCGGTTGCGGTTTTGCTTTCCGCGAGAAGCTTGCTGAGGCAGTCCACCAGCAATTTGCGGGCATTTTCATGTTCGCCCCGAGCGCACCATATTTCGGCAAGAAACCCCATCTCTTCAGAACGGTGGCAATCTCCGTAGTTTTGGTAAAGTTTGAGAAAAAACTCCTCAGCCAGCACGTGATCCCCGCAATTAAAAGCCGCTCGGCCGAGCTTTCCGTAGCCGGAATTGTGATCCCAATGGGGAGCAAGCAAATGAATTGTCGCGCTGAGTTTCTCTTCTCCACCTATCGGGTGCAAAGCCGCCGCGTAAGGTTCAAAATATTTCCCGACTGGACCGGAGCTACCGAACGCCTCGCTTTTCGCCTTACCCTTTTGGTTTCCAGCCTCAGAAAGTAGTTTTTCATAGGATGCTACGATCGCTTCCAAAGGTTTCTCAGGGGCGGACGAAACAAGATATTTGGTCCTGTCCGGCTTTTCATGGAATCCAAGCAAGTGACGGCCAACATGAATTTTCAGGACAATACTGTCATGAGTATCGACCGGCATTTCCGCACGGGAATACCACTCGCTGCGCTCACCGTCCAAGACAACCCATCCCTCCGTGCCATCCAATCGTGCGGATGCCAAACCTACCAGCCTTTGCGGTTGCCTCAGCTCGGGAGCCAGCTCCGCCACCAACAACATCCGGGCGTTCCCCAATGCTCCCCGCCCCCACTGCTTCAACATGGATTCATAATCCCCCGCATCGTCCTGCACATCCGACTCCTGGATTAGCTTTGCATGCTCCATTTCCCAACAGCAATGGATCGCATAGCAATCCTCAGGCGGGCGTTGCGCCAATTTGTAGGAAAAAAGGCAAAACGTCATACTACCCACCAGACCACAGTCCACGTCATCCTCGCCCAAGCCCGTCACATCCTTGGACCTGTATTTGATCAACCAAAATGGTTTGGACTCACGCTCGGGCGGCCATTCCAAGATCCGGTGATCGACGATTTCCAGTTCATCGGGCGCACGACCGAGTTCGCAAGGATGCGCCAGCCATTGGGAGAATTCCGCCAACGCCACGAACCCGGCCTCTTTGGCGGAAGCTGGAATCAATTCCTCTCGATTCAGATCGCTGAGGTATCGCGCCGCGATCTGTGCATGATTCACCTCGCCACAGAATTCGGTCAATCGCGCCAATCCCTCTGCATGCCCCACTTTGCCTGCGGCCCAAGCAGCTTCAATTCGCACACCTGCATCCGGGTGCTCCATTGCGAGTTCCAACAATTCATCCCGCTCCGGATTCCCAATGAATGGCAGCGATGCCGTGGCGCTGTGTGCGTAACTTGATTCACCTTCAGCATCGTCTGCAAGCCACTCCCGCAGGCGGCGCTTGCCCTCTTGCGTATCAAATGGATGGGAGATTTCGCCGCCTTCAATCAAACAGGCGTTGGCAGCATCCAACAGCGACACACCAATGAAATCCGTCGGCAGACGATCCCGAAACGAACGATATAGAAACTCAGATTCCGGATGATCGGATTTGAAAATCCCAAGAATCACCGACCACATGTAAGCGTCCGGTTTGAACGGACGGTGGGCTTCTTCAACGATTTTCAGGGCCCCCTGAAAGGTTCCAAACTGTGCCGCTATCTTGAGAATCAACAGCGACACACCACCCTCATCACCCCTCTCATTTTCGACGATCTCGTCAAAAAAGCCCAACAAACAGGGAATCCCCCGCTCACGAAGAAGATCAAACGCCGCTTTTCCTCCCACATCTTGGAACAGCCTCACAAGTTGGTAGAGTGCTTCGCCGTGTTTCACCGCCGCTCTTTCAATTTGCTTCAAACCCCAGAGCAAATCTTCCGCGTCTGCTCGAGTTGTCAGCGTCACATCACCCAGTTCGGTCAACTCCTGACGGAGGTTTCCTTGGACTAGACCGCGCTCAATCGCTCTTCTCAGTCGACTTTTTACGAATGGAAACCTCATGAGCAAACTTTGTTAGCCCAGAAATTCACTTTCAAGATTTTAAGTCCCTGAATTATGGCGACCCGGCCGAGCCTTTGAAAATCAATGATCGAGCTTCAATTTCTTGAGTTTCGGCTCGATCACAAACCGGCAATACGGGTTTTTCGATTTGTTCTGATTGTAGTAATTCTGATGATAATTTTCAGCCGGATAGAATTCGACCGCCTTGGTGATTTCAGTCACGATCGGATCCTTGAAATTGGCCTTGGCCGCGGCTTTCGAGGCTTCGGCGGTTTTCTTCTGCGCGTCGGAGTGATAGAAAATAGCGGACCGGTATTGGGTGCCAACGTCGTTGCCTTGGCGGTTGAGGGTGGTGGGATCGTGGAGGTCCCAGAACCAGGCGAGAACCTTTTCATAGGTGATCTTGGTGGGATCGAAAACCACCTGCACGACCTCGACATGACCGGAATCTCCTTCGGTGATTTGTTCGTAGGTCGGGTTCTTCACGGTGCCGCCCATGTAGCCGGAAGTCGCGGAGTAAACTCCGTCGAGTTGGCGATACGCCGCGTCGATGCACCAGAAACATCCGGCGCCGAGCGTTGCGGTTTCCGCCCCGGCGGGCACGACTGGCATTTTGGCGGGTTCTTTGTCGGCGGCGGTCATGACTTTTTCAGGTTCGCAGGAAGCGAGGGTCGGAATGAGGAGCAACAACGAGAGGGCGAGGCGGCGGTTCATGCGGGTAGGATACATGAGTTGGAGGTTTGTTCCCGAAAAAGATTCACCACTCGATGCCGACACCTTCCTCCGGGATGAGAATCCGGTCGCTGATGCCGAGCCGGTCCGCCTCCATCAGAAGTCGCTCCACAGGCTCGTGGTGCGGTTCATTGCCCAAGGGAAACGTGCCGTAGTGCATGGGAATGAGAATCTTCGCCCCGAGATCGGCAAACGCTCTAACTGCTTCCTCCGGGTTCATGTGGACATCGCGGCCGCTCGGCGACTCGTAGGCACCGATCGGCATCAGCGCGATGTCGATCTCGCAGCGCTGGCCGATTTCCTTGAAGCCGTCGAAGTAAGCGCTGTCACCGCAATGGAAGACGCTTTTCCCGCCGGCGCGGACGATGTAGCCGCCGTAATCGCGGTGGGTGTCGTGAATGAAGCGCGCGCCCCAGTGGTGGCACGGCGTGTGGATGATTTCCAACTGGTCGAAATTCAAGGCATCCCAGATCCGCATTTCGTGGGTGGCGGGAAACCCGAGCCGCTTGACCAGCGAGCCGCTGCCACGAGGGACGACGATACCTTCGCGGGCCTGGAGGATTTTCAGACTCGGCTTGTGCAAGTGATCGAAGTGGGCGTGGGTGACCAAAACGAGGTCCACTTCCGGCACGCCGTGCAGATCGAGGCCGGGTTTGCGCTGGCGTTTCACCGGACCGTGCCATTTCGCCCAGTTCGGATCGACGATCACCGAATGGCCGGCGAATTGAAGGAAAAACGACGCGTGTCCGATCCAGGTGATCCGCACCTTGTCGATGTCGGGAGGTGCGAGCACCGGTGCCAGGACGTCGCCATTCACCCGCTGGAACATCCCGGGCACGATCCGGTGCCTCAGGAATTTCATGTTGCGCCCGGGCCAGCCTTTTTGCGGCAGCAAGCCGGAATACCTCGCGGGCATCGGCTTCATAGGTGTGGGCTCGTCATGGTGCACAGTGCGGTGATTCTAGAGGATGAATCGCGGGCTTGCAGGAAAAACTCGAATTCATTTGCCGTAGGCCGCGGCGATCTTTTCAGCCCAGTCCCGCGCCCGCGCACCGAAGCCCTTCTCGTCGGCGGCATAAAGGATGCCGCGGGAAACGTTGATGACGTCTGGAGCGCTGCGACCGGCGGCGGCCAGTGAAGCTAGATCGCCACCTTGCGCGCCGAGGCCGGGAACTAACAACGGTGCGTCCGGGATCTTTTCCAAGACATCCGCCGCATTCGTCAGGCCGACGACGTAGCCCACATCGGTGGCGCGGCCTTCGGATTTCGCCCGCTCGCCAAGAGCGGTCACCAGCTCGAACACCGACCGGCCGTCGGCGAGTTTTTGCCGCTGGAAATCCGCCGAGCCAGCATTCGAGGTCACCGCTAACAGGTAAATCCCCTTCCCTTCCCAGTCGAGGAACGGCTCGATCGAATCGTAGCCGAGAAACGGGTTGAGCGTTACCGCATCGACATTCCACCCGGCGAAATAGCCCTGCGCGTAGTATTTCTGGGTCTCACCGATGTCGCTGCGTTTCGCATCCAGGATCACCGGCACGTCCTTTGGAATCGCGGCGAGCAGATCCCCTAACAATTGGATCCCGTCGATACCCATCGCTTCGAAGTAAGCCATGTTCGGCTTGAAGGCCGCGGCCCAGATCGAGGTTTCCTCGATGACCTGCATCAGGAAATTCCGCGCGAACGCCGCCCCGCCATCGCCGGGCCGTGGATCAAGCCCGACGCAGAGGCGGGATCCGGTTTTATCAATCCGTTGCTGAAGTCGGTCGGCGAAGCGCATGGCATTGAAGTAGCGGCGATCACCGGTCGCCGTCAATTGATGTCTCGCGGCGACCGGTGAACGCCGCCCCGTTTTGAGATTCCACCCACCACAACCAGCCGAGCAGGAGGAAATACCCCGCGAACTCCGCGGCCTTGTGCCAGTATTGGATCGGCGCGTCGCCGCCGTGGCAACCGCAGGAAATGTCGAGCCCTTTCGACCACGCCCAGCCGACCGAAACGGCAAATACCACCACCAGCCCGGCGATGGTGAGAATCGCCCCACGCCGCAGGATTCCGAGCATCAGGCAGAGTCCGGCGATGAGCTCCAGCCATGGCACGGTGTAAGCGGCGATAGCGTCTAACGGCGGTTTGACGAGCTGATAGTTCGCCACGTCCGTGGTGAACCTATCCAGTCCGGTACCGAAAATTTTCATGCCGCCGCTGTAAACGAACCACACGCCTAACAAGACGCGGGCAACCAGGGCCGCCACTTGAAGTTTGCCGTTCACGCCGGCTGGAGAAACCGCCGCTGCGCTTCCTCCTCGGGATTGTGCGGCAGCGCCTCGTTGGTGGACTTGGTGTCGGCCAGCAGCTCATCGCGGAATTTCCCGATGATCGCCTCCACCGGCCACGACGACGCTTCCCCGAACGCGCAGATGGTGCGACCATCGATCTGATAGGCCACGCTTTCGAGCGTGTCGATGTCGGACGGGCTTGCAGTGCCATCGACCAAGCGGTCGGAAATTTTTTTCATCCACGTCGAGCCTTCGCGGCATGGCGTGCATTGGCCGCACGATTCGTGGGCGTAGAATGCGTTCAGGTTATTGAGGACCCACGACATCTTGCGGGTGTCGTCGAGGACGATCACGCCACCGGAGCCGGCCATCGAACCGCAGGCGGCCAACGTGTCGAAGTCCATCTGGATGTCCCAGAAATCGAGATCCTTGGTCGTGCCGTCGGGGTTCTTCAGTTTGAAAACCTCGTTGCACTTCAAAATCTTGGAAGACGACCCTCCTGGAATCACCGCCTTGAATTCGCGCCCGTCCTTCGGTCCGCCGCACATGTCGTAGAGCAGCTCGCGCATCGTGACCTTGCCGACCTCGACCTCGAAATAACCGGGATTTTTCACATCGCCGGATACGCAGAGAATCCGCGTGCCGGTGTTTCTGGCAACTCCGAGCTTCGCATACTCATCGCCGCCCATGCGGATGATGTGCTTCACGTGGCAGAGCGATTCGACGTTGTTGACGATGGTCGGGCACATGTAGAGGCCGAGCGCCGCGGGGAAATACGGAGGCTTGATCCGCGGATACGGCCGCTTGCCTTCGGGCGAGTCGATGAGGCCGGTTTCCTCGCCGCAGATGTAGGCACCCGCGCCGCGATGGACGTAGATTTCGACATCGAAGCCGGAGCCTAACACGTTTTTACCGAGAAAATTTTTCGCACGGGCCTCTTCGATCGCCCGCTCGACGATGAGCGCCGCTTCAGGAAATTCCTCGCGGATGTAGATATAGGCGGTGTGCGCGCCGACGGCGAAGCAGGAAATCACCATGCCCTCGACGAGCTGGTGCGGATCCTGATGGAGAATGTAGCGGTCCTTGAAAGTGCCTGGTTCGGACTCGTCGCCGTTGCAAATCAGATAGACCGGCTTGGTGTTGTTAGGCGGGATGAACGTCCATTTCATCCCGGTCGGGAACCCTGCGCCGCCGCGGCCGCGCAGGCCGGACTTCTTCACCTCCTCGGTGACTTCCTTCGGCTGCATCGTGAAGGCTTTTTTCAAATCCTCGTAACCGCCGTCGCGCAGGTAGCACTCCATCGACGGATCCCACCCTTCCCGATCCACGTTCTTGAAGATGAGCCGGTATTCGCGGGCGTGTGGCTGCTTGGTGTAGGTGATCATGCGGGAAACGGTTCAGGCGTTAGGCGCGTATTTCGCGAGAAGTTCTTCGGCTTTGCCGGGTGCGATGGCTTCGTGGAAATCATCGTTCACCATGCAGACCGGGGCGCTGCCGCAGGAGGCGAGACACTCGGCAAACTCGACAGAAAATTTTCCGCAGGGAGAAACAGTGACCGGGTGGTGATGGGAATCGCTGGCAGAGCGGTCGATGCCGGTCAGCTCGCAAAGGCGTTCCATCAGTTCATAGCTGCCGCCCATCGCGCAGGACAGGGTGCGGCAGACGCGGATGTGGAATTTACCAGGAGCGGACTGACGGAATCCCGGATAGAACGTGACGACCTCGAGCACCTTGATCGGCTCGATGGAGAGTTTGTCAGCCACCCATTCGATGGACGGCGCGGAGATGAAGCCGAACTTGTGCTGGACGATGTGGAGCAGCGGCAAGGTGGCGGCGCGCTTGCTCTCCGGATAGTGGGAGATGCGCTCGTCCGCCTCGGCCTCGAGCTCCGGAGTCACCGCGAACGGCTGATAGAACTTGCTGCCAGGGGTCTCATGGGAAGCGACGGATTCTTCGAGCGTGGACAGGGTGGAATGGGACATCTTGGAATTTGAAGAAATTGGATTAGCCGCAAGGACCGGAGGATTCCTAACGATCACACTCGCCCATCACGAAATCCAGCGAGCCGAGGATGGCCGGGATGTCGGACACCATGTGGCCGGGCAGGAGCTTGGAGGTGATGGAAAGGTTGCAGAACGAGGGGCTGCGGATTTTCAGCCGATACGGGACACCGCCCCCTTTGGAATGGATGTAGAAACCGAGTTCGCCCTTGGGATTTTCCGCGGCGAAATAGACTTCACCGGCGGGGGCGTTGATGCCTTGGGTGGAGACGATGAAATGGTGGATGAGTTCCTCCATCGACATCAGCACGCGCTCCTTGTCGGGCAGCATGCTTTTGGAATCCGCCAGATTGACCGGACCGTCGGGCATGGTGTCGAGGACCTGGCGGCAAATGAGGATGGACTGGCGCATTTCCTCCATCCGGACCTGATAGCGGGCGTAGCAATCGCCTTCGTCGGCGATGGGCACGTCGAACTGATATTTCTCGTAACCAAGGTACGGGCTGTCCTTGCGGAGGTCGCGCGGGACGCCGGACGCCCGGAGGTTCGGGCCGGTCATGCCCCAGGCGATGGCGGACTCGCGGCTGATCACGCCGACATCGACCATGCGGTCGATGAAAATCTTGTTCTTGTCGAGGAGTTTGGAGATCTCGCCGATGGTGACGAGGCACTCGTCGAGGAACTGGCGGACTGTCGCCTCGAAGCCCGGCGGCATGTCGCGGAGCTGGCCGCCGACACGGGTGTAGGAGGTCGTGAAGCGGGCGCCTGTCAGCTGCTCGCACATGTTATAGACCTTTTCCCGTTCGGTGAAGGTGTAGAGGAACACGGTCATCGCGCCGACATCCATGGCACAGACGCCCACACCTAACATGTGTGAGGAAATCCGGGCGAGTTCGCAGCACAGCACGCGCAATGCCTGGCCGCGTGGTGGCAGGGTCCAGCCCATCAGTTTTTCTACAGCGCAGGCGTAGGCGACGTTGTTAGCGAGGGGAGCGAGGTAGTCCAAGCGGTCCGTGTACGGCACGAACTGGTTGTAGTGCATGTTCTCCGCGATCTTCTCGTCGCCGCGGTGGAGGAAACCGACATCCGGATCGGCGGAATGGATGATCTCGCCATTGAGCTCGAGAATGAGGCGCAGGACTCCATGGGTCGCCGGGTGGGAGGGTCCCATGTTCAGGACCATCCGCTCGCCAACGAGGTCGTCGGTTTCCTCATGGTAACTCTCCGCAGCGCGGGCGGCGCGGGCGAGGGCGTCGGGGGCCTCGATTTCTTGAATGGTGGTGCTCATGCCTGATTTGCCGCGGACAGAAACGCCCAAACCGGCCTCTTTCGCAAGGGGTTTGTGAAAATTTTCACAAGCTCCCACGACCGTAGCGCTCGCGGAATTGGCGGAGCAAGTCATCGACCCGGTCGGTGTCCGCGGCCGAAGGTGGAGGCGGTGCATCGGCAGGCTGGTCGGACGGCGGGAAAATCGGTGGCGAGTCGGGTTGAAATCCCTGTGTGGGCTCAAAGCCATAGGGCGGCGATGCGAAATCCTCGTTGGTGATTTGAAATGGAGGCTCCGGCGGTTGCTGGTAATCGACCGGCGGGGATTGTTGCCATCCCACCGGAGTGAACGTGGTCGCGGGTGGCTCGGGGACCCTCTCCGGAGTGACCACTTGGAATGGTGAATCCACCGGAGGTTGAAAAGTGGCCGGTGCCTGCGCGGCAGGGGTGTAATTCGGGACCGGCTCCTGCCAAGATGCGGCAGGTGGTTCAGGGATGGATGACTGTTGAAACGAAGGTGTGACCGACGGGTAAAACGGCTCGGGCTCGGAAGGGAGATCCTCGCCAAACGAGGGCGGTGTCCACGAATCCTCGGGGGAAAGCTCTTCCTCGTGGGCGGGCACATACGGGGGTGGCATTGGCCGGCTTTCCGTTGCTGCGGCTTGGATCGGAGTATCCGAGAATCCCTCGTAGTCCAAAACGTCGGGAATGGCTTCCTCTGGCGGGTCAGGCGTGAACTTGGGCTCCGGCCAGGCAGGGGCTGATTCTTCTTCCTTGGACACCGCCTCGTGCGGATAGGCAAACGCAAGTGTCTCGACATCGGGACGCACCTCGACTACCGGAGCGACCACCGCCGCCACCGGTGCGGGTTCTGGCGCTGGCGGCTGATAGGCAGAAACCACCGGTTCTGGCCAATGCGGGGTCACTTCGGGAACGGATTGCTCGACGACGGGAGCGGGCGTGTAAACCGGAGCAGCCACCTCCGCCTGCGCCGAATCCATCGCGGTCGCCTTGAGCCAGGCCACGCCGGCCGCCCGAATCAGTCCGCGGGCGTGGGTGCCGGCCGCACCACGATCAATCCGCTCAAGCACCCGGCTGCCCAGGCCCGGGACGCGGGAATCCAGCAGGGCGACCATTTCCGGTTCGGTTAGCGGTTGGAGCTCCACCACCATTTCCGACAGGCGATCGGCCAGACCGCCGCTGAGGCGAGGCAGGAACGCGCTTTGCCAGATGTCCTGGTTGAGCGAGAGAATGACATCGAGGCGCTCGACCGATTGGCGGAGCGACCCGAGGAACGCGGCCAGCCTGAGAGCGGCACCATCATCCGAAGAAAACCCTTCGAGATCGTCAGCCACGAGCACGACGCGCATCAGCAGCGTGAGCAGTCCGAGCAACGCCTCCAACCGTTCCATCGCCGCGCCATTGCTGCTTTGGGCGCTTTCCATGAGCGTTCTAACACGATTGGAATTGTCCAGCGGCGAGGCGGCGAAGCGGAACAGGATTTCCACCCAGAAGGCGACGTCGCCCACGGGCAGGTCTGAGCGTTGCGCGAGCTCCAGGCTGAGGCGCTGGCCCAGCACTTCGAAATTTTCCCGAGCCCAATGCGCTGTAACCGCGTTCGGGTGATGGAAATCGAAGGTTTCTATCGGCCGGGCGCGCAGGGCGGTCAGAGCACCCTCGCGATCCTGGCAGGGCACCTCGCCGGAGCCGACCAGGGGTTGCAGCGCGGAAGCGAACAACCGCCGGGTCGCCAGATCCAGAACGGTTAGTCCGCCCGACGCGGGCAACTGCCGGACGAGCCGCCGCAGCGTGTCATCGGTCACCGAAGCGGCATCGATCCGGCAACCGAACGAGGCGTGCAACGGGACGAACTCGTAGGACGCCCCCATCTGATGCTGGATCCGGGACAACAAGTGGGTTTTGCCATGTCCGGCCCGGGGTGCCCGCAGCAGGATGCAGCGGCCGTTTCTTTCAAGGGGTACCGAGAGAATATCGAATAAGATTTCATATGCCTGGCGGTTCACGGGTTCCGCGTGGGCGGTAGGAACGCGACCCAAGGTTTCGAAAAGATGTTGGAACGGATGATCGCTGGCCATGGGGGTATGCATTCGAATCACAAGCAGCGTGCAGAGCTTTTCCGCCTTTCACAAGGCCGGAGGGAAGAAAATCCACTGCCTGGAAATGAGTTCGCCGCAGGAAATCCTTTGGCAATTCACGCCCGCTCTGCTCTTTTCAAGCCATGAACTGTTATCTCGTCATGACGGTGCTCGGCATCGACCGGCCCGGACTCGTTAGTTCCCTGGCGGACATGGTCGCCGCCCATGGCGGCAGCTGGCTGGAAAGCCGGATGGCCCGGCTGGCCGGACAATTCGCCGGCATCGCCCGCATCGAGTGCCCGGCGGAATCGGTGGACGTGCTGATCGCGGAATTGCACACCGCGGGTCCGGCCGGCCTCACGGT
>JBGSOI010000068.1:0-51047 GCA_041739215.1 Akkermansiaceae bacterium | reverse complement strand
GGAAGCGGCGCTGCCGATTCCGCTGGCCGCGACCACCGCGGACACGGGCGGTCCGGGGAAATGGCTCGCCGCACTGATCCTGATGGTGGCGGCAGGGACGGTGGGATGGCTCGCCCGCCGCCGCTTGCAGAGGGAATCTTAACCCTTTCGTGTGATGGACTCCGGAACGGGAGCTTCCGATCTTGGGTGAAGCCCATGTTCCGCTTCTTTCCCAAAGCCACCGCAGTCTGGTCAGTCTGCCTGATACTTTGCGGCACCGCTGCCGCCCAACGGCAAATGGAGAAGCTGGGGCGCGGCGTGGTCGCGGTGAGGGCGAACAGCACGCAGATTTACGTCGGCTGGCGGTTGCTGGGAAATGACCCGCAGGACCTGGCCTTCAACCTGTATCGCTCGGCCAACGGCGCGCCCGCAGTGAAGATCAACGGTTCACCACTCACCGCCTCCACCAATTATCTGGATACGCCTCCAAGTCTATCCACGACCAGCTACGCGTATTCCGTGAAGCCGGTGATCGCCTCGGTCGAGGTGCCGGATGTCTGGGCGCATTCAATGAGCGGTCCTTTCACGCTGCCAGCAAACCCCGCGACTCGCCAGTATGTGCCGGTGCCACTCCAGCCGACGCCGGACGGCGGCACCAGCCACAAGGTGAAGTTCTGCTGGGTCGGGGATCTTGATGGCGACGGCGAGTTCGACTACGTGGTGGACCGCTACAATTCCGCGGGGGAGGCGCGGCAATGGCTGCAGGCCTACAAACGCGACGGCACCCTGCTCTGGCAAATGAACATGGGACCTAACAGCGTCTATCAATACAACATCGAGCCGGGCTCGTCCGCCATCAGCATCGGCCACGGGGACAACGTGACAGTCTATGACATGGACGGCGACGGGAAATCGGAAGTGATCGTCCGCACTTCCAATGGAGTCGTGTTCGGCGACGGGGCGAGCGTAAGCGGCGGCGCGACTGACAACGTGCAGTTCCTTTCCATCGTCAACGGTATGACCGGCGCGGAACAGGCCCGCGCCACGATTCCGAATCCCCGGCTCGGCGACGGACCGATGAACGGCCACATGGGCATCCTCTACCTGGACGGCCAGCGCCCCTCGGTCATCTGGGCCGCCAAAAACCGCGCTTCCGACAACTCCTTCCACGGCGTCATCACCGCTTGGGACTGGCGCGGCGGGGCGATCAGCCAACGCTGGTCGTGGGTGGATGACAACTCGGTTCACGCGCCAGAAGGCCACCAGATCCGCATCGCGGATGTGGAGAATGACGGCAAGGACGAATTTGTGGAAATCGGCTTCGTCATCGATGACAACGGCACCCAGCGCTACAACCTGCCTGAAGTCGTGCATGGCGACCGTTTCCACGTCACCGACATCGACCCCGACCGTCCGGGTCTGGAGAATTTCATCATCCAACAGAACAACGGCTCCGGTCTCGCCACCGCGCTCTTCGACGTCGGCAGCGGTGCCTATGTCAAGAAGTGGTATGCAAGCGGCGTGGTGGATGTCGGGCGTGGCGTGGTCGCGGATATCGATACCACCCACAAGGGATCCGAAATGTTCTCCACCCAGCCGGGAATCTTCAATGCCAAGGGCGCGCAGATCTATTCGAACCATCCGTTTCCTCCCGAGGCGATCTGGTGGGACGCGGACCTGAGCCGTGAGTTCGTCGCCACCGTGGGCAGCAGCGCGGAAGCACCGGCGATCAGCAAGTTCAATCCGGCGACTCCGGGGAGTTTCGCCCGCATTTACACGATCTACAATGAGACGCCGCCCGGAGTCTATCAGGCATACGGCGGCCGTCCCGCGTTTTGGGGCGACATTCTGGGCGACTGGCGCGAGGAGCTGCTGTGCGTGGCGAATGACAATTCCGAACTGCGCATCTACACGGCCAAGACCGTCGCGCCCAACCGCATCTACACGCTGATGCACAACCCGCAGTATCGCTGCCAAACGACAACCAAGGGCTACGCGCAGGCCAGTTATGTCGATTACCACCTCGGCACCGGCATGACCATCCCCCAGCCACCGCCGATGGTGGATGCCAAGCTCGTCTGGCGCGGCGGCGCGGGAGCGACCACCTGGGATGCGGGCGCGACCGCAAGCTGGCAGGACGACGGAGCTAACAGCACTTTCGCGGATGGCGACAGCGTGCGCTTCGACATCGGCGCGGACAACTCGACAACGGTCGCGCTAACCGGAACCCTCCAGCCGTCCGCAGTCACCGTTTATTCGCCGAAGAACCAGACCTTCGACGGCAGCGCGGGCACCCTCGCCGGACCGATGACTTTGATGAAGGCCGGCTCGTCAATGCTCACTCTATCAGGTAATCACTCCTTCAGCGGCCGGACCACCGTCTGGGACGGCGCGTTTGTGATGAACGGGAATCTCACGCAAAGCCCCCTCACCGTCTGGGGCGGGACCTGGGGTGGCGCGGCGGCCGCAGGCCTAACCGGCGGACGGGTCGCGGGCACCGGCACCTTCAGCCAAGCGGTCACGCTTTCCTATCGCGGCGGGGTGACTCCCGGCGCGGGCATGGGCAATGCCGGCACCCTGAATTTCGCGGGCGGAGTCACCGCGCAGGATGGATCCTATCTTGCCTTGGATCTATCCAACGACCCGTCCGGCACCGTCACTCCAAGCGACAAGATCGCCATCATCGGAAATCTATCCCTGGCAGGAAAGGTCGGCCTCGTCGTGAAACCCCTCAACGGCACCCTGCCACCCGGGACTTACACGCTGATCACCTACACCGGCATCCTCACGGGAAATGTCTCCAACTTCGCTGTCAGCGTTCCTGCCGGCATCCCATACACCCTCGCCGCTGCGGGCGGCGCGGTCACGCTAACCGTTCCGGTGACCCGCGCTCCGGGAGCCATCGTCTGGCGCGGATCCGGCGGCACCTGGGATCTGGCAACGAGCCCCAACTGGTTGAAAGCCGGATCTCCGGATGTCTTCGTTTCGGGCGACACGGTCACCTTCGACGACACCGGGTCCGCCAGTCCCACCGCCACCCTAACCGAGGCCATGCCCGTGGCCGGACTCATGGTGAATGCCACCACCAACTACACCCTCGCCGGCACAGGCTCCATCAGCGGGACCGGCGGACTTACCAAAACCGGCACCGGCACGCTCACGCTCGCCACGATCAACGATTACACCGGCCCCACCACCATCACCGGCGGGGTTCTAGCAATCGACTCGCTGGGCGACGCGGGCAGCCCCGGCTCTGTTGGAGCGGCCACCGCCGCCGCCTCCAACTTCGTCATCAATGGCGGCACCCTCCGCCTGACCGGCTCGCAGACGAACACCAACCGCAACCTGACGCTCGGATCAGCCGGAGGCATCCTCGACATCGTCGCGGGCAGCAGCTCCATGCAGATCAGTGGCTCTCTCAGCGGCGCAGGCCGGTTTACGAAATCCGGTGCCGGCACCGTGATCCTCGCCGCCACGAACACCTATAGCGGCGGCACCACCATCGACGGCGGCACGATCTATCTGGCAGGTTCGAACGCCAACAGGAACGCCCTCGGCAGCGGTGCCATCACGCTCAACAACGGCACGCTCACCATGGCTAACGTGCAGAACAACGACGTCTGCAACTGGAACCTGATCGTCCCCGCCGGCGCGACCGGCCGCTTGAATGCCGACGGCCGCTGCTCCCTGAACGGCAGTCTAACCGGGGCCGGCACTTTCAACTACTACTCCTACTATGTCCGCAGCGACATGAAGGGCAACTGGTCCGGCTTCACCGGCCAGATCAACCTGGCCACCGACGCGGACGGATCGGAAATGCGCGTCACCAACAGTTTCGGCTTTGGCACGGCCGCGCTCCACATCGGCGCGGAAAGCTATGTCTATTTCAACGTCAGCAACACCAGCCCCACCCTCAACATCGGCGAACTCACCGGCGACTCCACCACCGGCATCGGCGGCGGCCCCACCGCCGGCCGCACCGTCACCTGGCGCGTCGGTGGCCGCAATACCGACGCCACCTTCTCCGGCGGCATTTACAACGGCACCGGCACCACCGCCATCACCAAGAACGGCACCGGCGTCTGGACTCTTGCAGGGACCTCCACCCACACCGGCGCGACGACTGTTAGCTCGGGCACGCTGCGGATCAATGGCAGCACCACCGGTTCCGCCGTCACAGTGCAAGCCGCCGCCGCCCTCGGCGGCACCGGCACTATCAACGGCAACCTCACCGTCCAAACGGGCGGTGTGCTCGAACACGGCGCGCTTGGCGCTACTCCGCTTGCGATCACCGGAAATCCAACGTTCGGGACCAGTGCGGTGGTTCGCCCCGTCACTGGACTCACCCCCGTCCCGGGAACCTACACCTTGTTGAATTACACCGGCACACTCACCGGCACTCCGGTCTTTGCCTGGCAGGGTCCCGTCGGTTCCAATCTGATCGCCACTTTCAGCACCGCCACCGCAGGAACCATCACGATGACCCTCGCCGTCGATCCCGGCTCGGGCACACCTGATGATTTGGTTTGGTCCGGTGCCGTGAGTTCGGCCTGGGACACAGTCACCGCCAACTGGACGAGCAACGGTGTCCCAGCCAACTACAGCAATGGCGCAACCGTCACCTTTACCGATGCCGGGAACGCCACCAACCCCATCGCCATCTCAACCACCCTGAGTCCATTGTCGGTCGCGGTCAATTCGACCAAGAGCTACATCCTCGCTGGACCTGGACAAATCTCCGGTGACACCGGTCTCACCAAATCCGGGACGGGCAGACTCACGCTCTACGGAGCCAACTCCCACACCGCCGGAACCACCATCAACGGCGGCATCCTCGCCCTGGGTGCCGACAGCTCCACCACCGCCGCCACCGTCCAGAATCCCGGACTCAGCGGCGGCACCTGCACCTCCCTCGGCACGGGCACCGTCACCGTTTCCGGCGGCGGCCAAATTCGCTTCGGCGGCAGGGGCGGCAACACGGTTTACACTTATACCACGGCCAATCCGATGGTGCTCGATCAAGCCACCCTCGTTTCACGGGATGGCCTGCAGGCGCTCACCGGCGGGCTAACCATCCAAAGCGGTGGAGCCAGCTGGCTCACTGCCTGGGGAAACAAGAACCTCTTCATCAACTGCCCGCTCAGCGGAACCGGCCCGATCTCCATCAATGACGAGCTTCTCGCAAGCGATTCCGCCCGGGGAATCGTCCGCATCGCCTCCGCTGACAATCCCTACAGCGGTACAGTCACCGTCAATGGTGCCTCCGCCGGATACCACGGCGGAGTGCTCCAGATAGAAAACAACACGGCGCTGGTCAATGCGACGGCAATCACCAACAACACCACGGTCCCCGGCCTCGCCTTCACTGTCGCCGCCCCACAGCTCGGTGCGCTCGGGGGCAGCGGAAACGTCACGCTGCCCGCCACCTCGCTCACGGTCGGTGGTAACGGAGCCACGACCAGCCACTCGGGCGTCCTGTCCGGCACCGGTTCGTTGGTCAAAGCAGGCTCGGGAAACCTCACTCTAGCCGGAGCAAACACCTACACCGGCACCACCACCGTTAGTTCCGGCAAGCTGATAGTTACCGGCTCCTTGGCAAACACCGTCACCACCATCGCCACCACCGCCACGCTCGGCGGCAGTGGCACCATCGGGGGACCGGTCATTTGCAATGGCACCCTCGCGCCCGGCACATCCGCCGGGACGATCACTCTCTCCAACGGTCTCACTCTCGCGACCACCAGTCTCCTCAGCTACGAACTCGGCACCGTCTCCGACCGCACCAATGTCACCGGCAGCCTAACACTCGCCGGCACCCTCAACGTCACCGCACTCCCCGGATTCGCCGCCGGCAGCTACACCCTGCTCACCTACACCGGCGTGCTCACCGATGAGGATGGCCTGCAAATCGCCAACTTGCCCGCCGGATTTGAGGGGGTCATCAACACCGCCACGCCCGGCCAGGTGCGCCTCCTTGTCACCGCTATTCTCACACCGTTCGAAGAATGGCAGATCGCCAACTTCGGCAGCACCACCCACCCGGACGCCGCTGCCGGAGCCGATCCCGATGGCGACGGCACTGCCAACGCAACCGAATTCCGCCTTGGCCTTGATCCCAAAAGCGGTACCTCCTCGTTCAAAGCCATCGCGACCCCAGCCGGTGGAGAAATCACCCTCACCTGGCCATCCGCCCCCGGCCTTGTCTTCGAAATCCGCCGCAGCACGAGCCTAACGGGACCTTGGCAACTTCTCGATACCCTCGCCCCCATTATCTCCGGTCCGGGCAGCTACACCGACACCAATCCTCCGGCGGGCCAGGGATTCTATCAAATCGCCCTGCTGCCATAAGTCCAGAGATCGGCGGAACGAGTCCGCCCACGCCAAGCCGGTGCTCAATGCAGTTCGCGTCCCATCGGCTTGCCATTTGCATGGGCGAACGCATTTCACCTATCCCAGATCCACCCAAGCTCAAGGTGGCGATCAATCCCGGCTTTGAGTTTCATATTCCTCAGTCCCGGCGAATCCGTGGAAATTTCAAAAAACAAGAGCTACGGAAAAGTTTATTACCCTCAAATACTAAAATTATTGCCATCCTACGCGATCGCGTGTATTCACCACCCATGTCCCTAACACTTATACCCGCATCACCCGGTTGGGTGAAAAATGCCGTCAACCTCGGTGTTTTCACCTTCAAAGGCACCGCCCGTCTGCTGCACCTCACGTTCATCTGCGGCCCCCGGCTTCTCCTCACCACCCAACTCAGCGCCAAGAACGCATCGCTGATGATCCTGCTTTGCGCCCCCGCACTGTTGTTTTGCTCCATGTTGATCATTCCGGCGATGATCTTCCAGTCACCCCAACAGCAGGCCTATTTCTACTTCGCCCAAATCCTCAATCAGGATCCAATCCGCTGGGTCATCCTCGCTTTTGCGGGAGTCTGCGCGGTCATGGCGCTCGCGGTCCCGGCCATGGTTCCCAAGCCCTTCACAGCAGTTCGTTACTGACGCGCTTGAGGAAAACTGGGGAGACTCCAGGATTTGATCGCTAGTCCGGCACATCGGCGCACGTATTCATTGGCAGCTTTCCGCCCGATTTCCTGAATGCCGCGCCACCTCCTCATCCTCGTCACCTTGTCTCCCATGGGACTTTCCCAAGAGAAGACGACCTACGACGATCAGGTATTCCCCATTTTCCAGCAGTCCTGCCTGAACTGCCATAACCCGGACAAGGCCAAAGGCGGGCTGGACCTTTCTTCATTCGCCGCCTCGCTCAAAGGCGGTTCCGGCGGCAAGATTGTCGAGGTTGGCGACCCGGGCTCTCCCCTGATTTCCTCGGTTCTACACACCAGCGAGAAAAAAATGCCACCCGAGGGTGACAAGCTCTCGGACGACCAGATCGGCATTCTCAAGCGTTGGATCGAGGACGGACTGCTCGAAACCAAATCCTCCTCCGCCCGCAAACCTTCGAAACCAAAGTTTGAAACCGCCCTGCGCTCCGATCCCGCGGCCAGGCCCGATGGCCCGCCGCCGATGCCCAATCACCTCTTGTTGGAGCCGCCCGTCGTCACCACGAGTCCGGCATCCATTCACGCCATTGCCACCTCGCCGTGGGCACCGTTGCTGGCCATCACCGGGCAACGCCAGATTCTCCTTCATCACACCGATTCTCTTGAATTGGTCGGCATTCTTCCATTTCCTGAAGGTGAGCCAGTGACCCTGACCTTCACAGCGGATGCCCGCTATCTCATCGTCGGCGGAGGCGTCCCGGGGAAGTCCGGACTCACGGTCACCTTCGACATCAAAACCGGAGCCCGCCTGCTCACCGTCGCCAAGGAATTCGACAGCGTGCTTGCCGCGGACATCCGCCCCGGCTTCGACCTCGTCGCCACCGGCGGGCCATCCCGCCTGTTGAAACTTTGGAACACGGAAACCGGAGCGCTTGCGAAATCGATCAAGAAACATACCGACTGGATCACCGCTCTCGACCTCTCGGCCGACGGCGTCCTGCTCGCCAGCGGAGATCGCAACGGCGGCGTCTGGGTCTGGGAAAGCGACTCCGCCAACGAATTCCACACCCTCCGCGGCCATCAGGCCGCGATCTCCGCCACCGTTTTCCGCGCCGATTCCAACATCCTCGCCACTGCCTCTGAGGACGGCACCGTCCGCTTCTGGGAAATGAACGGCGGCAGCGAAGTCAAAAAAATCGACGCCCACCCCGGTGGAGTCACCGCGTTTGCCTTTTCACGCGACGGTTCATCAGTCACCGCCGGCCGTGACCTGAAAGCAAAGTTTTGGAAGCCCGACTTCAACCACGCCCGCGATCTCATTCAGAACCTCCCTGCCCTGCCCACCGCCGTCGCCCTCGATTCAGAAGGCAAACACGCCTTCATCGCCGATGCCCGGGGCACCGTGCGGGCGTTCCTAACCGCCGATGGCAAGCCTGTGGGAGAAATCCAGGCAAATCCCCCCACCATCGCCTCCCGCCTCCAAGCACTCTCCGCAGAATCTGCAAAATCTCCGCAGGTCGATAGGCAAGCCGCCATCAATCATTGGACCGCCGCCGCCATCAACACCCAAGCCCTCGCCACCCTCCGAGAAGCCGAAGAGTCGGCAATTTCGATGGAGGAAACCGACCGCAATTTCACCCAGAGCGCGACAGGCACGACGCTTCAAGCGACTGCTTTAAACTTGAAGCGGGCCGAGCGCGAGCAGTTCGCCAATCGCTTCAAGCAAACCAATCTGCCTCCGGAGTTTGCGATCGAATTCCAAGCCACGTTGGCAGCCATCGATCTCAAAATTGCCGAGCAGCTTGAAGCCTATCAGAAATGCGAAAGCGAGATTCTCCATCTGCGCACCTCTATCGACCGAGCCGCGCCTCCGGTTTATCAAAAACAAGCCGAAGCAGCCACCCTGCAGCAAGCCTACCTGAAAGCGCTCGAATGATCCCATTTGAAGTCCGGAGGTTTTTCTTGAATCCCGGTGGAAGCCCGGGCATACCCTCCCGCGACACAACGCACCGGAGGGGTGGTAGAGTGGTCGATTGCGCCAGTCTTGAAAACTGGAGAGCCGAAAGGTTCCGTGGGTTCGAATCCCACCCCCTCCGCCATCCAAACTGCTAATTTAGAGCGAGTTACAAGCAGGAATTCAAAGGATCACCTCAAGGTCACCCAGCCTCAAACATGCGCCAAAACGCACCAAAACGCACGAATTAGGCGCTTGAACTGGTTACCTTTTGGTTACCCTGCATTTCTCAGTTAGACCGCATGTCACGGCTCGTCACGCCGAGTAACGGATTCCCGCCATCACCCACAAGCCGCGCAAATCCGCGCACCTTCGACCAATCCAAATTTGGGCCCGCTTCGATGCAGGACAAAAGCAGATTTGCTGGCACCTCGCCCTGTGCTTGTGCCCTTCTTGGGAAGTGCTAACAATGCGCGGATGCAAATCGGCTGGCAGCGACTCTTCTCTATGGCGTTCTTGATCAGCGCGCTGGTTGTGTTCGCCGCCATGCATTTTTGGCCGCATGATGAAAACCTTGCTTGGAGACTATGGATGTATGCCGGGAAAGTAACCCTGCATCCGCAGTTACTCGGCGAACCTTGGGTCGCGGCGCTCTTATGTTCATTTCTCACCTTTTCCCTGATCATTGTTGCTTCGCCGTTCTTGGCAAATGTTTGGGTGAAATCTCTCTTGGCGTGGTCGATCATTGTAATTTTCAGCGGAGTGGCGTTCGCGGGGTTCTGGTTCATATTTCTCAAAGAAGTTCCGCACGGGGATCTCAATTTCACTTTCGAAATTCGCTGCCTGATAATTTCTCCGGCGTTGAACTTCGTCGGACTGATCCTAGCGCGGCCCCAATGGCTGAAGAGGTCGGGTCCTACATTCACTGCGGAAAGCCGAGCGGCCGGTTGAGGCGTTTGAGCAGAGGCCACGAAAAAGCCGCCCCCGGTTTCCCAAGGGCGGCGTGAGGGTGGCTATGGGTTAGGCCGCGCGGTCAGCCTCGATCCCTTTTCGAAGGAATACGAATCAGCAACTTCCCGTCACGGGCGGATTTTTGATTGCGGTTACCATGCGGGCTGTTAGCGTCACGCCCCATGAGGCTTTTCCGGTTCTTCTCAGCACAAGGGGCTTTGAGTACGCTAGAATCAGGCACATTGCGTGTTGGCAGGCTTGGTGCCCTGAACGATCCCTTTGAATGGAGGATGGCCACAGAGGGTATCGATGGCCTCGAAAACGTCGAACCGGCCTTGGCGGCTGCCATGCTTCGGAATCAAGAAGAGGAATTTGTAAGGATGATCGGCGCTAATACCGGTGTTCTTTGCTTCAGCGGAAATGCGCGGGAATCAGTGCTTTGGTCCCACTACGCGGACCATCACCGAGGCATCGCGCTCGAAATCGCTGTTACGGATGATGCGGGAAAGCGGCTCATAATAACATACACTGACGAACGCTTGTTCATGGACTACAAGCGATGGATTGGCGAAGGCGAATCCTATGGAATCCCGCTCATACTGAAAATGATAAGAAGAAAGTCCACAGGATGGAGCTATGAAGACGAGCATCGGCTCTACGAGGATTTGGACGGGTGTAAAATCTCAAACGGGCATTATTTTCGGAATCTGCCGCGGCCGTCCCTTCACAGAGTGATTCTAGGTTGGCGCTGTGATGTCGAGGAAAGCTATATCAAACGCTTGCTGAGAAAATCGGAATTCGAGAACTGCAACGTTGTCCGAGCGCGGCCTGAGAATCGGACTTTTCACATTAGATACGATGG
Source organism: Akkermansiaceae bacterium (assembly GCA_041739215.1). Lineage (GTDB taxonomy): Bacteria > Verrucomicrobiota > Verrucomicrobiia > Verrucomicrobiales > Akkermansiaceae > Luteolibacter. The sequence goes on along the minus strand of JBGSOI010000068.1, from coordinate 40,295 downwards.
CGATGACGATCCTGCCGCGGACGACATAGTAAAGCTGGGAGACGATGATTAAAAAATGGGGCGAGCGGTGAAACTAGGCCGCCCGCCCCCTGTTTAGCTAACTCCAAAAAAACTATGCAGCGGCGAGCGCCTTGTTCGCGCGGGACAATTCAGATTTCGCCTGCTTCAAGAGACCTTCCAACCTCGCGGCCTCGGTGTTGAACGTCCGGTATTGGCCCGCTAGATGGTCGATGCTGCCGCTCAGATAGTGCCGTGACTCGCCGGTTTGCCTGTCGGACCATGCAAGGCACAAGCCCGATGGCTTGTTGACAGGTTGCGCGTAAAGCAGCTTCTCGCGGGTGCCATTGAACAGGCGGCGGTTTTCGGATTCTCCCAACGCTAGGGCTTCAACCCTCTTGCAGAATATCTCGAAGCCGATGCCAGCCAATTCCTTGCCGAAACGACTGGCGCGGGCGTTTTCCTCCAATGCAAGATCGCCGCATAGAAACTTCAACCGAATAAATTCCTCGCTGTGGCTTTCGACCAGTTCGGCAATCGCCTGATGTTGCCGGTCCAGCGCATCGACCAGGCGGCGGCGTTCCTCAGATTTGAAATCGTTTTCGCCGATCTCGATAGAAATCCGGAGCTGTGGTGTGCGGCTTTGTAGCCAGCCATTCACAATGGCGGATCGCGCTAGCCCGCCGTTAGCGCGCGAAGTCTCCTGCGCAAACTGGGCCAGTTCGGCGGCGGTTAGGCCGTGACCTCTCAGGACACAGGCCTCGGTGTCGTCGGCGCGACCGCGAGCACAGCGGAACCTTTCATTCAATTCCCAGAGTTGATGGAACGGCTCTGGCAGATTCAGCCAAATTTCTGATAGAGGCCGTGCGATCCACGGCGGCGGAACCAAACTGGCGAGGTGTTCGGAGTGGGCTTTTTGGTCGGCGGTCGTGATGTGGAATGCCCGTCCGTAGGCGACTAAGTTGTCAGCTTCCTTGACTGGCAGCGTCAGGCGGTCGCCGGGGTTCACTGTGGCTCCATTGACGAAGCACACGGTGGTGATCTCGATTTCGGCGGTCGGCTGGTCTGTTCTGCCGGTGATGATTTGTTTCAGTTTCGCGAGCATGATGATTTTAGGTTAGTGTGTGGATTAGCGGGCGATGAGATTGAGCCGGCGGAGGCGGTTGGCGACGGAAGGGTGTGGGCCGCCGGATCCTTTGTTCCCGGCGCTAACCGGGGTGTCGGCGTATGCCCCTTCGGCACAGATTGAGATATCATAGAGCGCGGCAATCTTGGTGATCGTGCGGACGCGGGTTTCTCCCTCGCGGGTCCATCGGTCGCCACCTTCCGCGATAGTGAAGGCAAAAGAGCTTTCGTCGAGGTCGCCGCGGCGGATCAGTTCGAGGGTGTCGTTTCCCAGCTGGGTATTCGGAGCGATGAACTCATATCTCAGCCCCACGGAGTCGATTGTTAGCTTTAGGGTGCCCACGCCTCCCTTGCGACGTGCGAGCACATTGTTTTTGTCGTGATTGTAGTATGCTCTCACGTCCTTCATTTCCGCCCCGGTGAACCTTGAGCGCTTGCTCAATATCCATCTCATGCAGCGGAATGGCTCGGAACGGGGAGATTTTTCCCTCAAGGCCGGGTGAACTTGCGAGACCGTTGACCCACGGTTTGAGATAGTTGGTGAATGGTATGCGGACCATGCGCGTATGGATCGGGTCGCCATACTCGGAAATGTCGATGGAGATGATCTCCCGCTGTTTAGTCGGACATAACCCCACATGCACCGCCGTGATCTCCACGGGAACCTGTGAAAGCGGCGTGGCCAATTCTTTCACCCGGTGCGCCACATACTCCATGAGTAACGAAAGACCGGCAAACGCCCGATGCGCGTCACGGTCTACGGCCGCACTAAAAGCTGGAGGAACCCGTTGCTCGCAGGCATCCAACAGTTCCGGTGCCGGACATAATGTGGCGATACGGCTTGCCAACCCCGATTCCCGCGCGATGCGCCAGACGAAATGGTGACCTTGTCCGGTGATCAGGTGTAGCGGCCTGATACCCCACTGGTGAAGCAGATTTATTATCACCTTCACCGTGGGCTCCTGAAGATCAAACGCCCGGGCTGAATTGAGATAAGCTTCCTCTGGAGAATCAAAATTCACATATTCCATATCGAGATGGAACAGCACCGAAGTTGAGTCCGCCAGTGAGCGGGCGATGTCCAACTCGCTGGTGAGAAAGTGATCCAGCTCGCCCGGTCTCCGTAGCATGGCCCGGTCATATTGGCAGCCATCCGACTGAGCGATATAAACCGCCGTCGCATGGTCCAAAGTGTCCCCACCGAGGAACTCGATGAGGCGTCCCCGCACGACAGGATCTGCGTAGACTGACGGCATCTCAGTATTGGGTTGTTGAAGAATAACATTAAACTATCTCTGAATTTCCCATCTCTCAGGACGGGCCATTCTTTGCGGGCTTGCTAAATATTCATGTAATGGGCCTCATGAATTACTATAGGTTATTGGGACGCGGATCGGGACCCATCAAACCTCGATCACATGCACGAGATAGAGCGGGCGTGTGCTTTGGGCCAGCAGGGACATTGCGACTGAACCGAGGACGACCGATGCCAAACCCGTATGCCCGTGAGTCGCGAGACAGATCGCATCGGCTCCGAAACGCTCCGCCGCCTGGCTAATCCCTTGGGCGGCATCTCGGTTTTCGAATACTTCCATCTCCGTCAAAATGCCGCGCGATGAGGCATCTGTCGGGATCAACGCCGCTAGTTTGTTGTGGCAACTTTCGACGTGTTTGGCATGGCGCGTTTTGAAATCCTGATCGGTGGGTCCCTGCAAATACTCGCCATGTGGCAATTCATGCGGGTGCATCACATGAACCAGATGGACGATGCCACCACAGTGAAGCAGCGAGTATGCATGAGGAATCGCTCGATTTGCCAAAACAGAAAAGTCGGTGGTGACAAGCACTCTTTCCACTGCCCGAACGACGGGGATGGGCTTCTTCCTAAACGTGGCCAAGGGAACCACCACCACATTCATCGTCGTGCTGTGGAGAAGACCTCTCGATACGGACATATTCCAAGCCCTCTCGAAACCTTGATACTGATGCGAGCCGATCACCACAAGGTCGGCGCCTGCTTTCTTGGCCATGCCGTCAAGTGCCGCATCAGGTCGACCCCAGTTGGCTTCTACACAAATTTGAAATTCGTTGGTGTCAAGCAACTCCGTCACTCTGGCTTTCAGGTCGCGCTCCAAGATTGCCTGCACATCCGGTGGATTGCCCACCAATGCAAGTGGTCCGGTGCCACCCAAGCGGACACGTTGTTCCGGCGGGTGATCCACGTAGCCAACGACCACCACGCACGGGCCGAGCAATAGGAGTTCCCTGACCCAGAGTAATGCGGCTTCGGACGTCTCGGTGAAGTTGAACGCGACGAAAATATGCAGCGGGCGCTCTCCGCGCGTCCATTCCAGGAATGGAGCGGCATCCCGCACTACCAGAGTTGGCACGAGGGCCCGCTCCGCAGTGCGCTCGGAGACGCTGCCAAGCAGCCATCGTTGGGGCAATCGCTTGCCGAGCGAGGAAACCACCACCATCCGGCAGGATTTGGGATCCGCCCGTTTCACTAACTCCTCGTCGGCATTACCTTCCACGATGGATTCGTGAACATTCGCCCACTGCAATCGCAAACGATCCGCCTCCGTCTTCAATTGCTCAAGCGTCGCCGGATAGGAAGGAAGCGCGCTGGCATGCACCAGATCGAGCGGACAGTTCACGCGCCGTGCCAGGGCAGCCGCCGTATCCGCCGCATGACCGGCAGCAGGAGTGAAATCGGTTCCGCAGAGAATGACTGGTTTGATTATATCTGATGGTTTGGTTTTCATGGTTAGTGTGGGTTGGAGTTATCACCTAGCAGGTGCGCCGGAGTTTTGTTAGTCGCGCCGCGGCCGGTTGGTGAAATCTTGCGCGATGGTCATAGAGTGGTCCCGGCGATGAGTGGCTCGCCGGATTCGAAATGAAGAACGTTTTCGGTGGTCACACGCGCGATCTCTCCAAGCGCTTCGCGAGTGAGGAATGCCTGATGTGACGTGATCAGAACGTTGGGGAAAGTTAGAAGCCGCGAGAGTTCATCGTCTTGCAGCACTTGCCCGGAAAGATCTTCAAAGAATATGCCTTGCTCTTCCTCATAGACATCCAGTGCCACGCCTCCGACGTGGCCGACTTTGAGTGCGGCGATGAGTGCGCAGGTATCAATGAGCTTGCCACGGCTGGTGTTGATGATGAATACGCCTGGTTTCATCCGCGCAAGCGTCTGCCTGTTGAGCAAATGATGGGTTACCGGCAACAGCGGGAGGTGCAGGGAAATGATGTCGCACGCTGCCAGCAGCGTATCCAAATCGACGTAGCGGATGCCGTGCGAGGCGGCCCAGTCCGATTCCGGAACCGGATCGTGGGCGAGCACTTCCGTCCCGAATCCGCGGAAAATCTGGGCGGTGATCCGGCCGATTTTTCCCGTCCCGATGATACCGATTGTTTTTCCATGAAGATCGAAACCCACGAGGCCGCTGAGCGAAAAGTTCAGTTCGCGCACCCGATTGAAGGCCCGGTGGATTTTACGGTTCAGCGTGAGCAGCAGGGCCACCGTGTGCTCGGCCACCGCATGCGGCGAATAGGCTGGCACCCGCACCACGACAAGACCGTGTTCACGCGCGGCGGCCATGTCCACGTTGTTGAATCCCGCGCAGCGCAGTGCGATCAACTTCACTCCAAGCATGGCAAGAATCTCCAGGCAGGCGCGGTCGATCTGATCATTCACAAAGATACATACCGCCTGCGCTCCTTTGGCCGCTGCCGCCGTTTCGGAGCAGAGCCGGAATTCATGGAAGCGCCACGTCACGCTCTCCGCGCCGGGTGCCTGGTTGAAATACTCGCGGTCGTAGGGCTTGGTATCGAATACAGCAATTTCAATCATCGTAAGGATTCTTTCTATAGTAAGGTTTTCTTCATCCGGTTGGTGATCTGTTTTTCCACGCCGACGAGGAAGTAGGCGAAGGCGGCGAAGGCGAGGATGCGCCACCAGGCGTCGAGGCCGATGGGAGCGGAGTGGAAGAGCGTGAAGCAGCCGACGAGCATGACCAGCGCGACTAACAGGATTCTGAATTGCAGCCAGCCGGTGAGAATCGGCATCTTCGGATCGCGCGGCGGACGGCTCATGATTTGCGACTCCTTCGGCTCGAAGACGAGCATCAGACCGAGCAGGATCGCGGTGGTCATGTTGATCCAGAGGATTTGCACGGGCAGGATCGGCAGCGTGGTGCCAGCGAAGACTGCGGCGAGAATGACGAGGCCCTCGCCGAAGTTCGTGGGCAGCGTCCAGACGATGAATTTTGTTAGATTGTCGAATACACCGCGGCCTTCCTCGACGGCGGCCTCGATCGAGGCGAAATTGTCATCGGTCAATATCATGTCGGCGGCTTCCTTCGACACGTCGGTGCCGGTGATGCCCATCGCGGTGCCGATGTCGGCCTGCTTGGGCGCGGGCGCTTCGTTCACCCCGTCGCCGGTCATGGCGACGATGTGGCCACGGGATTGCAATGCCCTGACGAGCCGCAGCTTTTGCTCGGGCGCGACGCGGGCGAAAACGGAAGCACGTTCGGCGGCGTCGGCGAGTTCCTCATCGCTGAGTTGATCCAAATCGCGGCCGGTGAGTGCGATGACCGCCTCGCCCGTGTCCAAGCCGATCTGCTCGCCAATAGCCTTGGCGGTGAGGACATGGTCACCGGTGATCATCTTGACGCGGATGCCTGCGGTTCGGCACTTCGTCACGGCGGCGATGGCCTCGGGCCGGGGTGGGTCGAGCTTCCCCTGGAGACCGAGAAAGGTGAGTTCGGCGGCGACGTGCTCGTGTTCGAGATCGCGCTGCGCGGGTGTCATTTCCCGCCGGGCAAAGGCGAGCACGCGCAATCCCCGTGCTGCCATCGACTCGGCATCCCGGAGCACCGACAGTTTGTCCAGAGGTGAGCGTTCACCCGCTTCGGTGAGGGTGTTTGCGCAGCGCTCGATGATGGCTTCCACCGCTCCTTTGATATAGATCATTTTCGGATCGCTGGCGGTGCCGTGGAGAGTAGCCATGTATTGGTAAGCCGACTCGGAGGGAATGCTCTCAATCCGAGGCAGCCGTCCGCTCATTTCCTCCTCGGTCAGGCCGGCCTTCTGCGCGGCGACGATCAGCGCCGCCTCGGTCGGATCCCCCTGGACACCCGTGCGGCCATCGTCATCGCGAACGAGTCGCGAATCGTTGCAAAACACTCCGGCACCGAGGGTTTCGATGAGTGCCACATTTTCACCGATGACCACCGGGGTCTTATCGAAATGAATCTCGCCGGATGCCTCATAGCCACTGCCGGTGACGTGGTAGTGCCGTCCACCCGCATGAATTTCCTGCACGGTCATCTGATTTTGCGTGAGAGTGCCGGTTTTATCCGAGCAAATGACGGTGGTGCTGCCGAGCGTTTCGACGGCCGGCAGTTTACGGATGATCGCGCGCCGCCGCGCCATCCGCGAGACACCGATCGCCAGCGTGATGGTAAGCGCCGCAGGCAGTCCCTCAGGTATCGCTCCGACGGCCAACGCCACGGCGGCCATGAACATGTCCACCCACGATTCACCACGCAGGGTTCCGACGAAGAATGTAAGCGCCGCAAGGCCCAGGATCACATAGAGCAAGAGGCGGCTGAAATGCGCGATCTTGCGCGTGAGGGGCGTCTGCAAATTATCCGCCGTTTGGATCAGCCCCGCGATGCGACCCATCTCAGTCTGGTCGCCAGTGGCGAAGACGACGCCCTCGCCCTGACCGTAAGTAACCAAGGTCCCGGTGAAAGCAAGCTTGGTACGCTCGGCGAGCATGGATCCGGCGGGAAGCATTCCTGTCTGCTTTTCGACCGGGACGGATTCGCCGGTCAGCGCGGCTTCTTCGATTTGCAGATTGCGCTGGTGCAACAGGCGCAGATCCGCCGGCACACGGTCCCCGGATTGCAACAGAACCACGTCGCCGGGAACCAGTTGGGCCGAGGGAATCCGCAGTTTTTTGCCGCCGCGCCGCACCGTAGCCTCGGTGACCACCATCCGCGCCAGCGCGTCGATGGCCTTCTCCGCCTTCGCCTCCTAGAGATACCCGATGATGGCATTGATGAACACGACTCCAAGAATGACCGACGCATCTATCCATTCACCCAGTGCCACCGTGATGGCTGTGGCTGCGAGCAGGATGTAAATGAGCGGCTGATGGAACTGCAAAAGGAAGCGCATCCATTCGCTTAGCCGCTTTTGTGCGGTCATCTGGTTAGGGCCAAACTGACGCAAGCGCTCCTCAATTCCGGCCTGTTCCAAGCCAGTGGCCTGGGTGCTCCCCAGAAGCCCAGTGGCTTGTTCTGACGGGAGTTCGTGCCAGTTGGCTTGGTGAGAAGCTTTCATTTGCTGGGGGGGCTTTGGGTTTCCAACCCATGGACTGTAGTTCGGAGAGCCCCACGAAGCTCGGCAGCAGTTGTGATTTGTGCCGCATTTTATGATGTTCTGGGACTCGATGAATCGCAGGTCTTCCGCGGCAGAGACCCGGGACTGGAAAATTCATGTTGAATTCCATCAAGTGTTTTTCATGATTTGGGTGTAGTCGTGGATGCCATGAAAAACTGCTACCCATCCGCGATCAACGTAATGGAATCACTGCGAACTCATATTGTTGAGTTGGTGAACCTTCCCGAATCGGAAGAACCGCTCATCAGTGCCTATCTCGATCTTCTGGAAAATGAAGACTATCTGCGTTCGAAACTCTCCCATTGGGCCAAAACGGCCCGCTCCACTCAGTCATCGGACCAGCGTGCCGCCTTCGATGCCGCCCTGATAGATGTCGAGGAAGCAATCCGGGGCGAATGGCCGGATGAAGTCCGGAGTGCCGCGGTCTTCAGTCGCCGTGGAACGAATCCATTTCTCCTCGTTGTTCCCTTCAGCGTCTCACTGGATCTGCACTTCACCGCCACCAGTGTGCCTGCGATTTTTCCTCTGGTGCAACTTAAGGACCGCTTCCATAGATTTGTAGTGGTCATCATCACCGAAGCCGTGTCCCGGATCTTCGAAGTCACACTGGGTTCGGTAAGCGAAGAGTTTCTAACACGCCGCCCCGAACTAAGCGAACGGCTCGGACGCGAATGGGGCCGCGAACATTTCCACCAGAAAAAACGCGAGAATGACCGACGTTTCATCAGTGATCAAGTCACCATCATCACCACCCTGATGGCCAAGCGTGGACTCAATCACCTAATTCTCGCTGGTAATTCACGCAATGTGGCACCCTTGCGCGAGGCCTTGCCCAAGCATATTGGCTCACGTCTTGTCGGCGAAATCAGGAAATCTCCGATCAAGGGGGACACCTCGCTTGTGTTGGAAGAGGCGATTGACAAGTTCATCGAAGCTGAAAGCGCCGAGTCCAGAGATACCGTCACCCGACTGAATGAGCAAATCAGGGTAGGCGCTCTGGCGGTTGTGGGGGTGGAGCAATCGCGCGATGCGATCATTGGTGGTTATGCCGCGGAATTGGTCATTTCCGAGGAGCTTCATGAGCCGGATCGAGAGGACCTCACCCGTCTTGCCACCGCACGGAATCTCGACATCGAAGTCTGCGAGGGCGACGATTTGCTCACGCTACACGGTGGGGTGGGATGCCTCCTGCGATACCGGCCGTCCTATTTGCCTGATGGAACCGAGTGATACTCCAACTCGGAACATTTTGGATGAGTCTCATATTCAGCTCGCTGCCCCACACAGATCATGACGAAACACCTAATGAGATTTTGGTGTTCGGCAGCTGGTACAATCCGCCGAGAGAGTCGGCATGCCAAGCAGATTTTCGTAATCGGCATGGGTGCCGCCTGAGAGACAGCACTTTATGATTTTACGGCCGGTGGGCAGCAGGCCACTGACGAGAAACTGCGACAATTCCTGATGGAAGAATTCTTCGAGGATTTCCGCGCCGCGGTCGTAGGCGGCAGTGCCACCTCCGGTTGCTGGTCCACCTCGAAGAACCACACGCTTAGCGTGCCCCCTTCAATGACGATCTTGCCCGGTGTATAGCCTAACAATGGACAGTGGGACGGTTTCATCTGCTTTTCAGTGAAGCGCGCTCCCCCGCGGCTTGCCAGGAATTCGCGGGTGATCCATTGCGGCATGAATCCGACTTCCCAAACACCCATGTGCTGATTAGGGGTGAGAATGTAACGGACTTTCGGACTTTCGGACTTTCGGACTTTCGGTGATCTGGTTGAGAGGCAGATTGGCTTGGTCCATACGACGGCCTGTGGCGAAGGGCCAGTAGTTGCCGACACCTTCCGAGGACATACCTTCGGTGGCGACGATGGTCGGGTTGGCATGGCCGCGAGGGGCGACCAGCCGCCACAACCAGGCAAGCGCGGGCGGCAGCTTGTGGAACATGCCGATGATGCCGTAGGTCGGAAAGTCCGCTGTCATAGTGTTCTGGTTTTTTATTACGTGTTTTTCGAAAGTGGCGATTAATCGGCACCACCACATCGTCCCTCATTTCAACCTGCCCGGTCAGGTTCAGCTTTTTCCTGTCGTCAGGAAAACTGCGGCACCTTCTTCCGAATCGACCGTTTGAGATTCGTCGGCTCCCAGCTTTCAGGCGGCATGATCGAGAACCACGCATGCGCACTCTCCTCGTCGACCACCTCCAGGTAATGCCGGAGAATGATTTATCCGCGTTACCCGCCTCAAGCGGCCGTCCTGTTAAGGTCGCCTGTCCACGCCACCCTATAGCTGAAGAACGAATGCCTCAAACCGTTCTGCCGCCAACCGCCTGGGATCTGAGCTTTTACGGCAATGTCACCGAGCGATCCGGATGAATCGGAGATCGAAAGAACCTTTCCGGTTTCTTGACGCCACGGCGCGAGCCAAGCCTTGAGATTCTCAGACAGCGGAACGATCCGTCGGTGTATCCGTCTTCGTCTTGCTTCCAGCGATCTCAATGTGTCCGCGGTCCCACTTGACGTTTTCCCAATAAAGGCGACCGATTTCGGCAGAACGAACACCAGCGAATGCAGCGATCGCCAGCATCGGCAGCATTCGAGCATGGCAGGCAAGAAGCAGCTGCAGCATTTCTTCCGGCGTGAAGATTTCGATTTCCTTGGCGCAAACCTTGAACGCGTCGCTCAGAAACGCGGCCGTTTTCTTGTGAGCATCGAGATAACCCTGACGCCGTGCGTATCCGAACATCGTGAAGAGCGTGCGGCGGTAGTGATTCTTGCTCGTTGGTCCCAGGGTTGTGAGACCGGCCAGAAAATGATTAATCTGCCCCGCAGTAATTTCGGAGATGTTTCGGCTGACCTTTTCACCAAACCGGTCGGTGTGAGCCGTGCAGTTTTTCACGCAGGCCTCGCTCGTCCCGAGAATGCGGTGGGATGTGACGAACTCCGCGGCAACCTGACTGACCGACTTTACCGCCAGCAGGTTTCCAAGGCCAGCCATGTGGCTCCTGACCGCATCCACAATCGAAATTTGGCCAATAATCGCGCTATCACCGTCCCACTCATCCAGCGCCACGGAAAGGGAAACGCCGTGGCGCTGGGCCAAAGCCTCGCAATGCCCAAAGAGCTCAAGGTCGCGTTTCGTGACCTCGTCTCCGACCACCCACCCGTTGCTCAGACGAACCGAGAATTGCTGGGCAACAATCCGGGCTTCGTCGATGCGGGACAGGCTACGGCGTCGCCGCGCTCTTCCTTCCTGCCATGAGAGCGTGAATTCGGGGAATCCATCCTTGCGGTTAAGCGTGTAGATGGTGACCTTCGCCGGACCGGTTCCGATCTCGACGATATTACTGCGTTTATTTTTATTGAGTGACATCACACTCTGCCGCCGTTTCAACTTTGTCTTTGCTGATACCTTGTTAAAACTTCTGTCAGGAGTCGATTTTTCATCAACTCCAACATACTTTTAAAATATTGATCGTAAACGGGTTGAATGGATTACCCCACCCCCTCCGCCATCTGGTTGGATTGCGGTGGCAGAGCGCAGCCCATACAATGAGCTCACGGGTCCTTCGACTGGCGCAGATAGAGAAACAGGTCGCGGACATCGGGTTCCTCCAGTCCGTTGAGCAGGCCGGCGGGCATCATCGACAGCGGGCTGAGCTCGCGTTTGGCAATGGTGTCCTTGGACAACGTGACCGGGGCGGCAAGGGTCTTGAGAGTGACGATGCGATCGTCCTCTTCCGTCACGACTCCAGCGACGAAATTGCCGTCCTTCAGGGTGATGAATGTCTGCTGATAGTCGCGACCGATGACGGCGTTGGGATCGAGGATGTTCTGTAACAGATAGTCGGTATCGGAGTAACTGCCGGTGAGTTCGGGACCGATGTGCCCTCCCTGGCCGAACAGGTTGTGGCAGGCGGAGCAGCTGCGCTGAAAGATTTCACGGCCGCTCTTCACATCGGCGGTGAGGATGGATTCATCGCCGAGAAACTTGCGGTAACGTGCGATCTCCGCCTCTCGTTCGGCGTTGGATGGATTGAGCGAGCCGAAGTTCTTGACGATCCATTCGTCGAAATCCTTGCGCCCCGCGCCTTGGATCAGTCTGGCGATCGGCGCGGTGAGATCCTTGACGGGAAGGGTCTTGGCGTCGAAGGCAGCGATCAACGTCTCGATGCTACCGGGGCGGGCGACGAGGGTCGTTAGAGCCGCTGATTTCTCATCCATCTTCAGGGACGGATAGATGGCAACCAGACTCTTCGGAACGCGCGGATCGTCGTAGCTGGAGAGGGCGCGCAGGGCGTGGACGCGCAACGGTCCGGGCTCATTGGCAAGGCCTAACAGCGGATCGAGGATCGCGCCGTCACGGCGGGCGACGAGCGCTTCCATCGCCTCGCGACGCGAATCGGCAGGGGCTGTTTTGTTAGCGAGCAGGGCGCGGATTTCATCAAGGGCGGAGGCGCTGCCGAAAATCAGCGCGAGGGAGCGGGCCTGTTCGCGGACGGCGGAATCCGGATCCGCCGTGAGCATCTGATAGGTCGCCGGCCACCCGTCGGGTTCGGGCAAGCTTGAGCGGCCTTTGGCGGCGGCGAGCAGGCCTCGAAGCGCGACAGACCGTGTGGCGGAATCGGCATCGGCGAGCGCCGTGGCGAGCGCGGCCATGGCAGGGGAGGATTTCGCGTCGTCTCCCAACGAAGCGGCAAGTATGCGGCGCGAGATGAATTCATGCATCCGCGGCTGGCCGGTGGATTTCATCAACTCGACACCGCGGGCCGGATCGGCGGCGACCGAGGCCTCCGCGGCATACCAGTTCATCATCGGGAGATTGTGATCGCCGATGTCCGCGGTGCGGGCGGCGAGCGCGGTGAGCAGCGGCCAGCGCTCGGCAGGTGGGAGTTTTTGAGCGGCTGAGGAAAGACGAAGTCGCACCGAAGGCGATGGATCCTTTTCCGCGAGCTCGACGAGGCGGGTGAGAGCGGCCGAGGAAGGACTCCCCTGCTCTGTCAGGCAGGTCACTGTCCAGCCGCGGACAAATTCGGATCTCGCGGTTAGAGCACGAAGCGCGGTGGTTTCGCTAAGAGCGCCCTGGCTGTGGAGCGCCCACAACGCGCGGAGCTGGCGGGTGTCGTCGGCGTTCTCAAACAGGATCGTTTCAAGTGCGGCGGTGGTTTCCGGTTTCGGTCCGCGTTCCTGCAGCAGGCGACGGGCGTGGCGGACGTACCAGTCGTTAGGGTTGAGCTGGTGCTTCAACAGCTCCACATCGGTCGCGGTTGATAGATCGACGGGGCGCGGTTTCACCCGGTCGGTGACGAGCTTGTAGAGGCGGCCGTTGGAGCGGTCGGTGAAGGCGCGCTGCTGGTGGCAGGGCACCTTGTCATACCAGTCGGAAATGAACACGCCGCCGTCGGGGCCGTATTGCGGCGAGAGTCCGCGGAACCAGCCGTCGGGGCTTTCCAACAGGTTGGTCTTGCGCATGCTGCGGTAGCCGGAACCGTTGCGGGTGAACGTTTCGCAGCGAAGCTTGTTGAGGTGGACGTCATGGAAAAAGAAATTGTCATGCCACTCCTCCGGGAACGCGCCTCCCAGATAGAACATCGCACCACAGTAGCCGGCTTTTTCATAGCGGCCCCAGGCGATGGTCTTGATGTCCTCGTAAACGTGCGGATTGAAATGCGATCCGGCCTGACGGGTGTAGTGCGCGCCTTCGATGGCATGCCACATGTGCGGGACGACGCAGGCGGCGAAGAAGGCCTCGCCATGATCATTCCAATCCATCCCCCACTGGTTGCTCACGCCCTCGCACCAGCGTTCGAAGGCTTTCCTAACGGGATGATAACGCCAGACGCCGGCATTGATCGGGATACGTTGCGCGGCTGGCGTGCCGGGGGTGCCGACGTTCGAGTGCGTGAAAATCCCCTGCGTGCCGTATAGCCAGCCGTCGGGACCCCAGGTGAAGTTGTTCAGCGTCTCGTGAGTGTCCTCCGCACCCCAGCCGTCGAGGACGATCCGAGGTTCGCCATCAGGCACGGCATCGCCGTTTCCATCAGGAATGAATAACAGATTCGGCGGCGATCCTAACCAAACCCCGCCGAAGCCCACGGCGAGGCCGCTGCTGAAAGTGGCTTTGTCCCAGAAGACCGTGCGCTTTTCAAACTTCCCGTCTCCATCCGCATCCTCCAGCACAATGATCCGGTCCTTCGGCTTGCCCGGAGATTCCGGATAGTTCGTGTTTTCCAACACCCACAGCCGGCCCCGGTCGTCGATGGTGTAGGCGATGGGTTGCACGACATCCGGCTCGCCGGCGATGACCTGCACGGAAAATCCCGGCGGCACGACCATCCGCGCGGCGGTTTCCGCGGGGCTGAACGCCTCGTTAGAGGCGAGAGGCCGCGCCGGATCGCTTTGCGCGGATGCCAGGGCGGAGAGAAGGATTGAGAGGGTGAAATTGGGTTTCATTGCGCTTGCACCGCGTTACTACGGGTTGCGGGCTGGATTCTGTCTGATTCCAGCGGCGGCGAAATTCACGGCGCCGCGGGTTGCGACTCGACGGGCAACGCACGAATGATCATTCCATACCATTGTATTTTGTCCGCCCGCCCCGCAATGTTCTCCAAATGCCTGCGATGGATGTTGAATCCCGACCGCCCCAACCTCATGCAAGGCTGAATTCAGTGAATCCATCCTGGCGGGCAAGCGTATCGATGATGACTTTTGCCTTGCCGGAGATTCATTCAGGCACAGTTTAAGAAGATCCAAGATGAAGGACTTTGAGATTGTCATGTTCTTCAGCCACCCTCTCCACCAAACGTGACGCCCATGACTCATCCGACCACTCCCCCGCCCCTGCCCGGCGAGGGATCCAGTTCCGCAAGGCCCGTCCTGGTGGCCATGCTCAGTCTGATCCTGGTCCTGTTTGCGGGCAGTGCGGTGCTGACCTTTTTGAGCGACTCGCTCTTCCTGTTGTTCCAGCGTCAGGAGCTGACCGCGCCCGCGGCACTGTTAGCCGTCCCAATGTTATTGGCGGGATTTCTCGCCTGTGGACTGGTGGCGTTGTTTCCCGGAATTCCGAAACGCGTCTTTCTTCCGATTGGCCTGTTCATGCCTGTCGTCGGAGTCGGCGTCATTCCTCTGTTTATCTATTTCTACGAGCACGCCGCCCTCGTCGCATGGATCGCCTCGCTCGGGCAACTGCTGCTGGCCGCATTCATCATCCATCGCCTCCACGGCGGTTGGAAAGTCCGCTGGCCGCTCTTCCCGGAGAGTTGGCTCGTGGACCGGCGGTTCAGTTGGGGGAATCTGGCAACCGTCACGCTGGCGGGGCTTCTGCTCGTGTTGCCGGCATTGGTGCTCTACACTGCTTTCTCCGCCAAGCTGGCGATCGAGCATTTCACCGACGGCTTCGTCATCGTCCGTCCCGCGGGCATCTCCATGCAGGTGCGCAACTACGTCCGTGACGATGGCAAGAAGATCATGCTCGTGCCCATGTCCCACGTGGGAGAACCGGATTTCTATCAGGCGCTCTCCGCTTCATTCCCGGCGGATTCGGTCGTCCTGATGGAAGGTGTGAGCGATCGGCAAAAAATCGCCGCGATTCACTCGGACTACTCAAAGATGGCGACCGCCCTCGGTGGTGTGGAGCAGGCCCAGGTCTTCAAGCCGCAGGGCGAACTGGTGGCGGCGGATGTGGACATGAGTTCGTTTTCTCCCGAGACTCTCGGCATGCTCAAAACCGCCATGCTCCTCCATGCCAAGGGAGTTACCGCGGAAACGCTGCCGATCCTGATGAAGCCGACGCCTCCCGGACTGGAGAAACAGCTGATGGACGACATCCTCACCAAGCGCAACCACCACTTGTTAGGAGTGATCAAGGAGCGCCTTCCCACCTCGGATAACATCGTTATCCCGTGGGGTGCCGCCCACATGCCTGAAGTCGCCCGCGAAATCGGGAAGCTGGGCTTCCGCCCGGTGGAAACCCGCGAATTCCTGGCGATCCGCTTTGGCTCCTAGCAGAAGAATGATCCGACCCGCCTCCTTTCACGGTTGAAAAACCAAATCCTCGGAGTCTGTAACTCCTCCCAATCCTGCTTGCCGAATCGAGCGCACCCGGTAACTTGCCCCCATGTCGCCGCTGACGCCCCCCATGAGCCCGGATCCCCGGCGGCCGCAGGAATGCGCCGCGCGGTCTGCGGTCCTGGCGTCCCCGGGCCTCCGTTAGCGGCTTCGATCGCTGGGGAAGCAGTCCGGGACTTCAGTCCGTTCTCCTCTTCCCAAAACGGATTGAAAACCGCGACTCCTTTGCATCTTTTCTATTCCAATGGACTATTCCTCTCTCATTTCAAAACGCCGCGACCGCTTCTCCGAACTGGAGGAGGCGGTGGGCGATCCTGACCTGTTCTCCGATCCGAAGCGCGCGACCGAGATTCTCCGCGAGCACGGCAAACTCAAGCAAACGCTCGCGCTCTGGGACAAATTCCAAGGCTCCAGACGCCACCTCGCCGACAATCAGGAACTCGCAAAATCCGACGACCCGGATTTCTCCGCGATGGCTGCGGAGGAGATTCCCGGGCTGGAAAAGGAAATCGAACAACTCGGCAAAGACCTGCAATACGCCCTGCTCCCCGCTGATCCGAGCGAGGACCGCGATGCGCTGATAGAGATCCGCGCCGGGGCCGGCGGTGACGAGGCGTCGCTCTTCGCCGCCGAGTTGATGCGGATGTATCAACGCTACGCCGACCTCCGCGGCTGGAAGTCCGAGCACCTCGAAAGTTCGCCCTCAGAGGTCGGCGGATTCAAGGAGGTCATTCTGAAAATCACCGGCCAGGAAGTGTTCCGTTATTTGAAATACGAATCCGGCGTCCACCGCGTCCAGCGCGTACCGGCCACCGAGACGCAGGGCCGGGTCCACACTTCCACCGTGACGGTCGCCGTGCTGCCGGAGGCGGAGGAGGTCGATGTCGAACTGAAGCAGGAAGATCTCCGCATCGAAGTCTGTCGCGCGGGTGGTGCGGGTGGCCAGCACGTCAACCGGACCGAGTCCGCCGTCCAGATTTTCCACCTTCCCACCGGACTTTACGTTCGTTGCGAAGACGGTCGCTCGCAGATCAAGAACAAGGAAATGGCACTCCAAATCCTCCGTTCGAAACTCTACGAACAGAAACTCCACGAACAGCAACAGGCATATTCAAGCCACCGCCGGTCGTTGATCGGCTCCGGCGACCGGTCGGAAAAAATCCGCACCTATAACTTCCCGCAAAGCCGCATCACCGACCACCGGATCGGCTTCACCTCGCACAACCTGACCGGAGTGATCGCCGGCGATCTCACCGAGTTCACCAGCGAGCTGCAGAAAACCGAGATGGACGAGCGCCTCGCGGAAGCGGGGCTCTAACCGGAGCGCGGTTTCCTCTCGCGCGGGCTGGCGATTTTCCTGGGTTCAGCGCTTCTTTTTGGCATCGGCCGCTTCGAGGTATTCGTCGACGGCTCGGTAGGTCGTCCGGCCCCGGGCATTGGTTGAAAAGAACACATAGCTCCGGAGTTTGTCGTCCACCGGCCAGCGGCTGGAAGTGATGATTTTGTCCCCGGCGGCGTCGCGCTCGCTGATGATGATGTCGTAGTAGTTGTTGTCCACAGGGTTGGTGGGGCGCGATTTGACGGATTTACCGGCTTCAAGGACGAGTTCGTTGCCGCCGAGTTTGAGCACCACCGTTTTCGGGGAGCGGTTGATGAAGAACACGTCGCCGGGTTTGAACGAGTCGTCGTCGAGCCTCACGAAAAACGGGACATAGCCGGCGGGCTTTTCCGGAGCCAGGAGGACCGCGAAGGACTTGCCCTCGGCTGGCAGCGCGATGGTGCAAAGCGGGGTGTCGTTGTCAGCAGCCTTGAGCACCATCGAGCGGGCGGACATCACGACGGGTGCGGAGAGCGCGGAGGTGGACAGATCGAGCGGGTCGGATTTGGAGTTCTCGGCTTGCAGGAGCACTTTCCCCTGACCTTCGGGCACCGCATCGGCCAGCAGGCGCAACGTGACGCGGCTTTCGGCTTTCCCGGCCAGCTTGGTCTTCTGGGCGGAAAGGGGCAGGATCAGGGCGACGAAAAGAAGAAGTGGCAGGCGGAGTGACATGGGTTTGGTGGGTTTGGAGGTTGCGGAATGAGCCGATCCCGGAGCGACAGCCGGACACTTGTTAGGTTTCCGGATGATGCTACACGCTACCTCGCAAACATCCTTCGGGTCAATCTATTCCGCCGGATGAGGGTGAGGGCCTCGCGCTCCCGACGCGGGCGGAATAAATTCCGCGGTCCAGTTAGGTCTTAAGGAAATTCTCAAGCAACCGCTTGCCGTCCTGCGTGAGGATCGACTCCGGGTGGAACTGGACGCCGTGGACGGGATATTCCTTGTGCATCAGTCCCATGATTTCGCCTTCCCCGGTCCAAGCGGTGATCTCGAGACAATCGGGCAGGGTCTCGCGTTTCACGATGAGCGAGTGGTAGCGCGTCGCCTCGAAAGGGCTCGGCATGCCGCCGAAGACGCTCTTGCCGGAGTGATGGATCGGCGAGGTCTTGCCGTGCATGAGTCTATCAGCGCGGACGACGTCGCCGCCGTAAACCTGGCCGATGGATTGATGGCCGAGGCACACACCGAGAATCGGGGTGGTGGGTCCCATCGTTTTGATCAGCTCGCAGGAAATCCCCGCTTCGGTCGGCGTGCAGGGGCCGGGAGATATGCAAATCCGCTCGGGCCTGAGCGCCTTCACCTCTTCCACCGTTAGAATGTCGTTGCGGAAGATCTTCATCTCCGCGCCGAGCTCGCCGAAGTATTGGACGAGGTTATAGGTGAAGGAGTCGTAGTTATCGAGAATGAGGAGCATGGGAGAAGGAAGATTCAGGATTTTTAAACCGCAGATGAACGCAGATGGACGTTAATAAGAGAAGAAATTGGTTCGGATTCCTATACCCTCTGCCATCTGCGTTTATCTGCGTCCATCTGCGGTTTGATTTCTCTTGTTAGCTTTCAGGACCAAGCGTCCTTGCCAGGGCGATCGCGCTGAGCAGGGCTTTCGACTTGTTGACGGTTTCCACATACTCGTAGGTGGGATCGGAATCAGCAACCACTCCGGCACCGGCCTGGACATAGGCCTTTCCGCCTTTCAGCAGGCAGGTCCGCAGCGTGATGCAGGAATCGTGCGAGCCGTCGAATCCGAAATAACCGACCGCGCCGGCGTAGGCGCAGCGTTTGTTTTTCTCCAGCGAGTTGATGATCTGCATCGCCCGGATCTTGGGCGCACCGCTGACGGTTCCCGCGGGAAAGGTCGCCCGCAGCACGTCGTAGGCGCTGTGCGAGGGATCGAGCTCGCCGGAAACGTTAGAGACGATGTGCATCACGTGACTGTAACGCTCGACGATCATGAAATCATCCACCTTCACCTTGCCGTGTTTCGCGATGCGCCCCACGTCGTTGCGGGCCAGATCCACTAACATGAGATGCTCGGCACATTCCTTGGGGTCCTTCATCAGGTCCTCAGCCAGCGCATCATCCTCTTCCGACGTCTTCCCGCGCGGACGAGTCCCGGCGATCGGACGGATGTCGATGCGGCCGTTGATCGAACGCACATGCACTTCCGGCGAACTGCCGACGAGTGCGAAATCTCCCAGTTCCAGAATAAACATGTACGGCGAGGGATTCACAAACCGCAGCGCCCGATAGAGATCCACCGGCGGCTGGTCGAAATCCGCTTCAAAGCGCTGGCTCGGCACGAACTGGAAGATATCGCCCGCCTTGATGAACTCCTTGCCTGCTAGAACGATGGCCTCGTATTCCGCCTGCGTCGTATTGCTGCGGGCCTCCGCCGGCTGCACTTTGGCGAGGCCGTTCAGCGCAGGCACGTGGAACGGGCGGTTGAGAATTTCCACCATCGCCGCGATGCGTCCGCGGGCCGCGTCGTAGGCTTCCTGCGGCGTGGAGAACTCGTCGATGAACGCATTCGCGATCACTTGGAGACGGCGCAGCCGGTGATCGAAAACCAGCAACGTGTCCGCCAGCATGAACATCGCATCCGGAATCCCCAAAGCGTCCGGCGGCGGCGCGCCCAGCGTCGGCTCGAACTGCCGGACCGCGTCGTAGGAAAGATAACCGACCATGCCGCCGGAAAACTGCGGCAGCGCGCCGTGCGTGACTGGCTTGTACGGTGCCATTTCCCGCTCCAATGCTGCTAGCACATCGTCCTCGGCCGTATAACTGCGGACCTTCGAGCCGTCGCGGATCGTGATCTCCTTGTCCCTGGCCTCGAAAACCAGCCGCGGCCCGCTGCCGACGATCGACCAGCGGCCGCCTTTTTCCGTGCTCTCCGCGCTCTCCAGCAGGAAAGAATGTCGATTATCCCGCAATTTCAAGTAAGCGGACAGCGGGGTCTCAAAGTCCGCGGCGAGCTGGGTGTAAACGGGCACGACATTGCCCCGCTTCGCCAGCTCGGCGAAGGCTTCCAACGATGGTTCGACCGGAATGGAACTCACAAGGCGGCGAAGCATGGCGGGGAAATTCCTCAGGGCAAGCCCGGATGACCGGCCTATTTCAGGAACACTTCACGGGCCTTCGCGCCCTCGCCGGGGCCGACGATTCCGCGCTGTTCGAGGATATCCACCATCCGTGCGGCGCGGGTGTAACCAAGGCGCAGGCGGCGTTGCAGCAACGAGGTGCTGGCCTTCTGTTCCTGGCGCACGACTTCGATGCATTTCATGATGAGATCCTCGTCCGCTTGGGAAACATCGTCGTCCTCGTCGTCGCCGTTTTCGCCATTGATCGTGGCCTGGATCTCTTTCTCAAACTGTGGCTTTGCCTGCGACGCACAGTGGTCGATGAGGCGCTCGATCTCGGCATCAGTGACGAACGCTCCCTGGGCGCGCTCCAGCTTGGCCGAACCGGGTGGCAGATAGAGCATGTCGCCCTTGCCGACGAGTTTGTCCGCGCCCTTGGTGTCGAGGATGACCCGGGAGTCGAGCGCGGAGGAAACCTGGAAGGCGATGCGGGACGGGATGTTCGCCTTGATGATGCCGGTGACGACGTCCGCTCGCGGCGTCTGGGTGGCGATGATGAGGTGGATGCCGGCGGCCCGGGCCTTTTGGGCGATCCGGGCGATGCACATTTCGACATCGGCCGGAGCGGTCTGCATGAGGTCGGCGAGCTCGTCGATGAGGACAACGATGTAGGGAAATTTTCTGGGGATTTGCTCATCGCTGACTTCCTCGTCCTCATCATCCGCTTCGGGACCCAGGTCGCCATCGCTGAGAGCCGAAGCCAGCGAGTCCATCTCCTCGTCCGGCTCGTCTTCCAGCATTGTCCATGGCGGGGCCTGATGGCTGCTAGGGACTGCAGGATCGAGCAATTCGCTCGGATCGAAGGGTGCTTCTGGTTCCAAGCCATCATCCAACAGCACCTCGGAGACTACTTCCGGCTCCACGACTGGGGCGGGTTTTTCCTTTTCCGGAATGGGGCGGGAGTTGAAACTGTCGAAATTCCGCACGCCGACCTTGGCGAAGATTTTGTACCGTTTTTCCATCTCGTTGACCACCCACTTGAGGGCGGCCACGGTCTTTTTCGGATCGGTGACGACCGGCACGACCAGATGCGGCAGTCTGTTATACATCTGCATTTCCACCACCTTGGGGTCCACCATGATGAAGCGCAGCTCGTCCGGGCTGAACTTGAAAAGCATGGACGCGATGATCGAGTTGATGCAGACGGATTTCCCCGAGCCCGTCGCGCCCGCCACCAGGCAGTGAGGCATGGCGGCGAGGTCGGCGATGACGGTGTTTCCATAAACGTCCTTGCCGAGGGCGAGTGGGATCTTCTTCTTGGAGGAATTGAACTCCGTGGAATAGAGCAGCTCGTGGAGTGGCACGGCGACCTTCTTGCTATTCGCGATCTCGATGCCGACGGTGTCCTTGCCGGGGATGGGGGCGAGGATATTGATCCGCTCCGCACACGTGGCGCGCGCGATGTCGGCTTCTAACTGCGAGATTCGGGAAACGCGGAGTCCGGTGGACGGATAGATCTCGTAACGGGTGATCGTTGGACCGCGGGTGATGGGACCGGCGGTCACCTCGATGCCGAAGGCCTTGAGCGTGTCGATGATGATCTGGCGGGTCTCTTCCTTGTGGTCGTCATCCGAGTCCGAATCCTCGACCTCGGGCAGCGGATCAAGCAGGTCGAACTGCGGGATCACGTAGTTGGGAAACCTTCCTTCCTGGAGGCCCTGATGCTCCGGGGAAGGTTTGCGGCTGAAGGGGTTTTTCCCAATGAGTTCGGGGTCGATGGCACGGCGCTGGGAAGCATCGATGATCTCCGGAGTGGGAAGATCACGGAGCGGCAGCATCGCCTGCGGGTCCTCGGCAGCGGCTTTGGCGGAGGTCGCGGATTTCGTCGCTTCTCGGTCCTTGCGCCGTTGTTCGCGCTGGCGGTCGCGCTCGGCGAGGATTTCCGCCTCGCGGGCGGCGACTTTTCCGGCATCGCTGCGGCTTTCCCGCCAGTCTTGGAATTTCAACCGGCCCAGGCGGTAACACAATTTCGCGAAGCGCACCGGATGCTGGCCGGTGAGCAGGATCAACGCGACCAGATAGATCCCGCTGGTGAGAATGAGAGTGCCGGCCCGGCCGATGACATTGGTGAGGACGTATCCACCGATGCCGTTGCCGACGATTCCGCCGGGGCCGTTCGGGCTGCAGCGTGCGGCCCATTCCGCGAAAAAGATCCTCGCCGCATCGAGCCAGACGGCACCCGCCAGCAGCAGGATGCAGAATCCCATCACCGCCCGCGGCCAGATCCGCGCGTCGAAGGCCAGCTTGACGATGCCGAACCAGATGAACCCGACGGGCACCAGATAGCTCGCCGCACCGAACAACAGAATTTGCAGGAACCCGAGAATTCCACCCACCGGACCGATGAGATTTTCTCCGGGAGCTCCCGATTTATCCGCGATGGGCTCCAGAAATCCGCCGATGATCGGCAACTTCGCCAGACCCTGCAAATCCGCCGGACTGTATTTCACCAACGAAAGCAACAACACCAATCCGGCCAGAATCCAAACGATCCCAATGATCTCGTTGGACCATCGTGCCGGTTCGGGAAGTTCGCCCCGCTTCTTGTTGTCCTTGGCTGCCATGAATCTCGGTGCGGAAAGCATCCCCCGACTCGCGCCCGGGGGCAAGATTGTTTTCATACCCGGAAAATAAGGAATCCTGAAACAATCCGGGCTTGGCCCGCCCTCCCCTCGCGGCGAACCTCCCCCCGTGCGACTGCTCAGCCTGAAAATCGTAGAACCCCTGCCCGGCCTCGTGCTGCCGGAAATGGCTGCCGAGCACGGTCCGGAAGAAGCCGCCCGCCGCTATCGGGCGATCGCCGTCACCACGCTCCGCCAGCTCCGCGGGCTTGCCGATGCCCGGCTCAGGCTCCTCGTCACGCCCGAAGATGCGCACGAGGCAATCCGCTTCTGGCTGCTCCCCCGTCTCGCCGGGAGCTGGCGAACGGATGACGGGGTTTTCCACGCCGATGGCTGGAACATCGACTTCGGCGGGAGAGACGATGACTTCCCCATACGGGCGACCGGGGAAATCCTCTGCCCGTTTCTGGGTGCCCGTTGGGTTCACGCCGGATTGCTTGGGCTGGGCCACACCGTGCCCCACGTCATCGGACCGGGTGCCGACGGCGGGGAATATTTCCGCGCTCACGCCGCTCACGTTCCGGGCGAATCGGCCCCGCGGATCCTGCCGGAACTTCCCATCATCCAGACCAGCGATCACTGGACTCAGGCGCTTGACAGTGCTCTGGGCCCGGCCTTGAAACGCGCCTGGGAGGAAGAATCCGGCTAGTCCCGCAGCCGCTTCAGGACGGCGGGGTCGGGCAGCGAGCAGGTGTCGTGTTTCCCCATGAAACGGTAACGGTTGTTCGCGATGAGACCGTAGCCCCAGTCGCGCAGCGGTTTCGGAATGAAACGGGCCACCGTGCAGAGACGCCACCAGCCCCCGAGCGCGCGGGCGAGCTCGATCAGGCCGTCGCTACGGGTGAAAACCTTCCCATCGGACTCGCGCATCAACACCATGGACCCGCCTGACTCGGCGGCATAGCCGGTGAAACCTTTTTCCGCAGCGAGTTTTCCCTGTAAGGGCGCGAAGGAAATCCGCTCGTGAATGTCGAACCGCACCGCGCGCCGGACGGACGCGGAGCAGAACGCGCAGTCACCATCGAAAAACAACACCCAGCCCATGCCGGCACGGTATGCCGTGAAGCCGGCCATTCCAGCAGGAAAATCGCTATCAGACAGAACTCCCGAGAATTACACTCGCATCGCGGGCGGAATCCCACTACAGGCACCGCCACTCCCACGATGATTTCCGCGCAACGGCAGAACAATTTCGACCTCATCCGGCTTCTAGCGGCGGCGCAGGTGGTAATCGCCCACGCGATCGGCCACACGGATCTGAAGAACCAGCTTCCGGCGTGGGGCCGGCAGGTTTTCGAGGCCGTAATGATGTTTCCGGGGGTGCCGGTGTTTTTCGTGATCAGCGGATTTCTCATCGCCCGGTCCTACGAAAAGAACCCGACCGACCTGGCCGGCTACTTCTGGCGGCGCGGCCTGCGGATTTTCCCGGCGCTGTGGATCTGCTTGTTCTTCACGCTGGTGACGCTGGGTGCCTTCGGATTTCTTGGAACCGACTTCCTGCTCTCGAAAACGTTCACGGCTTGGTTGCTAGGCCAGGTGAGTTTCTGCCAGTTCTACAACCCGGAACATTTCCGCGGGTTCGGGATCGGCGTCGCGAACGGCGCGCTGTGGACCATCACGGTGGAGCTCCAGTTCTATGTCTTCGTCCCGATCCTGCATTTCCTGACCCGTGGAGGGCGCAGCGGCACGCGGCTGGCGGGCGGCATCATGGCGTTCCTGTTTTTCGTCTCGTTCGCGGTGTTCTGCGTGATGGACCACAAGGTGAACGGCCCCGGCGGCTTCACCGGCGCGCCCATGCTTTACAAACTGCTGCATGTGACGCTCATCCCGCATCTATGGATGTTCCTGCTCGGCATCCTCATCCACCGGAACTTCGCAAAACTGGAACCGTGGATCGAAGGAAAGGCCCTTTACTACCTTTTGGCGTTCGGGGTGTTCACGGCGTTGCAATATGCGTTCCTCAACGAACGCAACCTGCCCTTCTATCTGGCCTATCTGCCGTCGCGGGTCCTGCTGGCGTTCGTCACCATCGCCTGCGCCTACACTCTGCGCCCACTCTCGCACAAACTGCTGCGGGGCACCGACATTTCCTACGGCGTTTACATCTATCACTCGATCGTGATCAACGTGGTCGTCCAGCTCGGCCTGATGACTTCGATGCGCTCGGTGGCCGTCGTTTACGCGGTCTCCGTGATCGCGGCGCTGCTGAGCTGGCACCTCGTGGAAAAACCCGCACTGGCCTGCAAATCGATCTCGCCGCGCGCGATCTGGAACCGGATGACGGGGTCGGATGGCAGCAAGGCGTGATTTATCCCACCACCGGCACGGGCACCGCCTCGCACACCTGCCGCCAGCCGGGGAAGTTCCATTTGTTAGGAAATCCGGCGCATTGCTCCGGCTTCACCGGGTGGATGCGGCAGGCGTTTCCATCCAACATGATGCACTCGTGGTTGTCCTTTTCCAGCAGCGAGAGCCCCTGCCGGTTCGTCCGCAGGCGGGTGAACCGGTCGAGGAACTCCTGCTCGCCGAGTCCGAGAAATTCCGCGATCGGGGAAATCTCATCCTCCTCGATCCGCACGTCGCCTGGCCATTTGCAACACGCCGTGCACCGCTGGCAGACATAGTGCACGTCCGGTTCCAGCACGACCTCGCGGTTTCCCGGACTGCCGAAGTCACTGGAAATTCCGCCCGTCACGAATCGATGCGGCGGTAGTAATAATTCACCCGGCTGAGGAACCCGCGCCATTTCGCGCCGGGGCGGCCGTTGTCCAACAGGAAGTGCGGGCAGTTCTTGTTAGCCGGACGTTTCCCCTTCCGCGGCCAGTGGTAGTGTGGCACCACGTTTCTGAGCGAAATCCCGTTTTTCTTCATCAGCACCGCCGTCAGCTTCGCCGTGCGCTCGGTGGTCGCCGTGCGGTTGTTGCCGCGGTGCTCGCACATCTCGATGCCGATTGACGTGCGGTTCCCGGGGCCGTCGAAATCCGCATGAATCCCCTGCTCGGTCGTCGGCATGTGCTGGATCGCCATGCTGTCCTCCACCGTGAAATGCCAGATCAGATAGCCGGGACGCTGGCCGGTTCTCAAGGCACCACGTTTCAAAGCCACCGAATGCCTTTCGGCGCCCGCCGTGTAGTTCTGGGTGCTGTGGATCGTGATGTAGCGCGGCCGCATCGGCCGGGCGGACCGACGTCCGTAAGACCCTTTCCGCACCATGTCCACCCGCAGGTTGACCTGCCGCAGCATCGAGGAAAGCGAAGTGCCGCCGGTGCTGCCACCATCGGACACCGCTCCCGCCAACCGCACCGCCCCGGCTTGCACGGCCGGCTGCACGGTTCGGCTCACGTAGGCGTGGTAGGGATCCGGCCCACCACCGGGTGGACCGATCGGGACGCACTGAAGGCAGGCAAATACCAGCAGGGCAAAAGGGAGGAGCCATCGAAGTGATTTCACGCCTGAAGGATTATCATGCCAAAATTAGTTCGGAAATCTAAATTTTAATCAGGATTTCCGGTCGACGGATCCAGCATGCGGATCCGCTCCAAATGCCGGCCGCCTTCGAATTCCGTGGTGAGAAAAACTTCCACGATCGCCAGCGCGGTTGGCACGTCCATCATCCGCTCACCAAGGGAAAGCACATTCGCGTCGTTATGCAGCCGGGTGAGCCGGGCGGATTCGAGATTCCAGCAAAGCCCGCAACGCACGCCGCGCACCCGGTTGGCGGCCATCGCCTCGCCGTTTCCGGAACCACCGAGCACGATGCCGCGCTCAAAATTTCCTGCCGCCACTGCCTCCGCGACCGGACGGATGAAGGTGACATAGGCCACCGGAGCCTCGGTGTCCGTTCCGAAATCGGTGACCTCGTGACCGGCCCTCCGGAGGTGCCCGATGATTTCCTGCTTGTAGCGGAAGCCCGCGTGATCGGATCCGATGGCGATTTTCATGGGACGTTCAGGATTGGGTCCACCATTTGGAGAGACAAGCGTCCGTGTGCTTCGGCAAGGCCAGCCCCGCCGCGGAATAGTGCGAAGTGTCGTTGAACAACATCAAGCGCGCCCGCACCGGATCCTTGAAATCCACGATGTTCAGCGCAGCGGGATCCTGGTCAAGATTGTCGCGGTAACGCCGCGGATCGAATCCTAACAACGAACTCAGCAGCAGCCGGATCGTCGCCTTGTGGGAAACCACGATCACCGGGCAACCCTCGTGCCGCCGCACGATTTCGATCAGTTCGGGCAAGGCCCGGGCCGTCACGGCGAGGCCGCTTTCACCGCCCTCTGGTGCGAACGTGTAGGGATCCTCCTCCCACGACGCGGCTTCCTCCGGGAACTTTTGCTCCACCTCTTGGCGTGTCAGCTGCTCCCAGTGGCCGTGTGAAATTTCCCGCAATCCATCGCGCTGCTGGACCTCCATCCGGTGTGGCGCGGCGAGGATGCGCGCGGTTTCCATCGTCCGGCCCAGCGGTGACGCGTAGACGGCGGCCACGGGGATTCCCGCCAACCGGTCAGCGAGGCGTCCCGCCTGTTGGCGCCCCTCGTCGGATAGAAGCACGTCGGTCGCGCCGGCAAACCGGTCTTCGGCGCTCAACGTGGTGGCCCCGTGGCGAATCAGGAAAATTCGGGTGTGTGACATGGGATCTGGAACTTTGCGGCGTTGTTCGGGCGAAATTTTAAACACAAGCTTCTTGAAATCGCAGTTCCAATTCTCCCGCAATCATGAAAAATCCTAATGCCTCCGGCAGCCATTTCCCGCCCTCGTGAACCATTCCCGACCCCCATGGCAAAAGCCGTTCTCATTTTCTGTCTCTTCCTCTCTGCCTGCGCCCCGGCGCGGCTCCAGCGGGTTTCCATGCGCGGCTACCCACCCACTGTCGCAAGTTCCAATCTGGCGCGGGCGTTCGGCGGCGCGACCGACGAGGCCGCCAGTCGCAGCTTGGGGAAATGGATTGAGAAGAACCACGCCGCCGTCCCGCCGGTCCCGCCACCGGGATTCCGCGTCAGCTTTCACCCGGGCGGACCGGGGATTTTCGCGCCGCGCTATTTCGACCGGCTCGAACCCGCAGGACACTACAAGGTCCGCGGCCTGAGCCATCACCGCACGGATGGAGTCGGTGTGCCCATGATCGGCTTCCGCGAAAACCGCGGCCGTGAGCCCGTCGAAAAATGGTATCCGCCGGAAGGCATCACCCGAGCCGTTACGGCGGTCGCGATACCGGGTCCGTCCGGGAAAGTCGAGATCCGCCTGATCGACCGGATGCACACCGAGACCGTAACCCTCGCCGGAAAACGCCAACCGCTCGCCGCCGATTTCACCGTGCCATTCACCACGCTGTTGGAAAAAACCGGCCCGCTTCTCGCCGCTGGCTTCACCTCCACCCTCCGCGTCAAATCCAACCGCGATCCCGGCTTCGCGCTGATGGAGCCCTACGATCCCACCCGCACGCCACTCATCCTGATCCACGGCCTGTTTTCCACCCCGCTAGCCTGGGCCGAGCTGACCAATGATCTCTGGGCCGAGCCCGAGGTCCGCCGCCGCTATCAGATCTGGCACTACCTCTATCCGACCAATCCCCCGGCACTCTACTCCGCCCGGATCATGCGCGGGAAACTCGACGAGCTCCGCAAATCCCTCGATTCTAACGGCGATGATCCGGCGATGCGCCGTTCGGTCGTCATCGGCCACAGCATGGGAGGATTGTTAGGAAAGTCGCTCGCTGTCGAGCCAAAAGACGCGTTCTGGGACGCGGTGTTCACCCGGCCGTTCGACTCGCTCAAGATCACCCGGGCCGAGCGCGCCACCTTGCAGGAAGCGTTCTTCTGGAAACCCCGGGGCCAGGTAGACCGTTTGATTTTCTGCTCCGTGCCCTTCCGGGGCAGCCGCATCGCCAGCTCGTCGATCGGGAAGTTAGGCAGCGCGATCTTCGCGCCAAGCGCCGAGTTCCAGGACTTCTTCCGCGAGATCGAGAGGAAAAACCCCGGCATCATCCAACCGGACTACGCGGGGCTCACCCAAGGCAAGGTCACCAGCGTGATGACGCTTTCACCCGGCCAGCGATCGATGGAGATCTTCGACCAACTGCCAATCACCCAAGGCACGGCCTCGCACATCATCACCGGTTCGATGGACTTCGTGGTGCAGCGCTCCAGCGCCACCGTGGCCGATGCGGAGTCGATCCTCGAAGTTCCCGCCGGGCACGGCTCTTTCCATCATCCCAAGGCCGTTGCGGAAATCATCCGCATCCTCAAGCTGCCGTCCGCCCGCTAACACGGACTTTTTCCACGCCCGTCCCGCATTTCCATCAGCTCCATGTTTCAAAGCAAGATCTTCACCGCCTGGTTCACCATCGCCTTTCTCGTGTGGGTCGCGTTGTTTGCCACATTCATTGATCTCCCGTTCCTCGCTTCCCACTGGCACTATCCCGCAATCATGGTGCTCGGAGCCTTTGTCGCCGGGCTGACCCCGGAGGGCGGCGGCGCGGTCGCGTTTCCGGTATTGAGCGTGTTCTTCGAAGTGAACCGCATCCTGGCAAGGGATTTCAGCCTGATGATCCAGAGCATCGGCATGACCAGTGCCAGCATCTACATTCTAACCAACAAGGCGAACACGCTTCGCACCTACAAGCCTCTGCTGGTTTTCATTCCCATTGCCTTCGTCGGATTCGTGCTCGGCATGCTGCTGCTCCAGACGATCCCGGCTTACATCATCCAGGCCCTGTTTCTCAGCCTGATCACCACCTTCGCCATCGCCTATTTCTACAGCAAGCACCGCGGCGACCGCTTGAGCCTATCAGCCGGGGGAATGAAAGACGGGCTCATGCTCGGCACCATCCTGATTCTCGGCGGCATGTGCGCCAGCCTCTTCGGCACCGGCGCGGACATCATCCTCTACACCCTGCTGGTCACCCACTTTTCGATGAACGAAAAGAAGGCCACCCACATGAGCATCATCCTCATGGCGGCGATCAGCATCCTCGGCTTCGCCTACCGGCATTTCATCGATGCCGGGCTAACCAACGACCAGTATCGAACCTGGCTGTGCGCCTTCCCCGTGGTGCTCTTCATGGCACCCTTCGGCACCTACATCCTGCAAGGCATGAATGTGGAATGGATGCTCCGCGGCATCATCATCCTGAACATCGGCCAGCTCGCCTATTTCAACCTCAACAATCCAACAGTTGGAAAGACGGTGTCTTCAGTCATCTTCTGCGCGATCCTGATGACAGTCTTCGCCGTGACCCTCTCCCGCCTGGTGTCGAAAAAGAAGCGCGACGTGGACTTGCTGTCAGTGCCCGAGCAGCCCTAAAATCCTCACCCGGACCGGGAGCCGGCCTCCAACAAGGCGGTCTAACCCTCCGCATCAAACCGATTTGGAGTGAACCGCGAATGGACGCCAATGGACGCGAATTTTAGGAACTGAATTTCCAGAAGCCGCAATTTCGATCCCAAAATCCATCTTCATTCGCGTCCCTTCGCGTTCATTCGCGTTCATTCGCGGTTGAAAACCTCTTTTCCCCCAAAACCTCTTCTCCCCCGCCACCCGCCCCTCTCCCCAAATTTTCTTCTTCCAGCATTTCCTGATCCGGTTAGGCTCGCAGTCATCTCATGCATTGGACCGCCCCCTACACTTCCAATTACTCCGATGCCGGAGGCATCCCATCCTGTAGCCGGTGGTTGAGCGCAGCGACACCACCGGACGCCAACGCCCCCGCATCCCGCACCCCGGCAGGGGTGCCATCCAAGGCCCGCCATGCCCTCGACCCATACCTCCCTCCATTACCATCTCATCTTCGCCACGAAACACCGGGAAACCCTCCTCGCCAAGGAATGGCGGCACGAACTCCACGCCTATCTCGGCGGGATCGCGAATGGACTGGACCTGGAGAAATCCGGCGTCACCTACGATCCGCGCTATCTCGATTGATCCCGCCGCCGATGGCATCCCTCCCGGATGCGGGGTGGGTTTCGTTCGATGTTCCGGTGGTGTCGCTGCGCTCAACCACCGGCTACAGGCTCGGATCCCGCTGGGATCAAGATGCCAGGGCCGTCCGGCAAACACTCATCGAGGGTCCCATCAGAAATGATCCGCTCAACCCCAGGCATCCCCGTAATTGACCTATGGAGCTCCGCTGCAAAAGGCAGCATGTTAATGCAGACATTTTATCCCCATGACCCACCCAAGAAAAGTCAGCTCGGGCCTCGCAGCAATGACCGAGCCGGTGTGGATGGAGCTTTATCAGGGCATCCGGGGGAAAAGTGAGGAGGCGCGATTGGAAATGACGCGGAGTCTTTGCGTCTGGCTGGATTTCGACGCGGAGTGCTGGCAGGAGGCAGCGAGAGTTGCGAGAACTTGCCTGCGTTCTGGTGTCCACGTGCCCTGCGGCGATGTGCTGGTTTTCGCCTGCGCGACACGCCACGGGGTGGAACTGCTGGAGCGGGATAGGCATTTCGGGATGATCGCGAAAGTCATGTAAAAATGAGGGGTTGCACGGACAACCCGCCCGCCTTCTTCACCCCGAGGAAGGGCGATATCCGATCGCCCGGTCCATGGGGAGACAGTGTCTGGCGTTTTCCTCACCTCATTGGCCTTCCATGGGCACGGCGGACGGATTCCGCCGCTCCTTTGGGGGTTTTCAGAATTCGTGGCTGGGAATCGGGTGTAATTCCTGGTAGCGACCATGCTCTTCCCACTCGCCGGTTGTTTCCGGCAACTACACCGCTCCCATGACAACCAAACATCGAATCTACACCACGAGTTTTGCGAGCGTCTATCCGCTTTACGTCACGAAGGCGGAGAGGAAGGGGCGTGCGAAGTCGGAAGTGGACGCGGTGATAGAGGAAGGGGCGTGCGAAGTCGGAAGTGGACGCGGTGATCCGCTGGCTGACCGGTTACAGCCAGCGGGAGCTGGAAGCCCAATTGGAAAAGCAGACGGACTTCGAGACCTTTTTCAAGGAGGCTCCGGCAATGAATTCCGCGAGGGCGTTGATCAAGGGCATGGTGTGCGGCGTCCGGGTGGAGGACGTCGAGGAACCGACAATGCGGGAAATCCGCTACCTCGACAAGCTGGTCGATGAACTTGCCAAGGGGAAGGCGATGGAGAAAATCTTGCGTTCCAATTGCCATTCAAATCCGATGAAAAAAACACCAACATCAAAACAGCGCGCAGAGCTGCTGGAAAAACTGAAGGAACGATTTGTGAAGAATCCGCACCGGCACAAGACCATCGGCTGGGAGCAGGTGGAGGCCCGCCTCGCGGCGAATCCTGCAAAGTTGGGGTCGCTCCTGGAAATGGAGGAATCGGGCGGCGAGCCGGATGTGATCGGCAATGATTCGAAATCGGGTGAAATCATTTTCTGCGATTGCTCGGCGGAAAGTCCCCTGGGCCGGAGAAGTCTCTGTTACGACCGCGAGGCGCTGGATGCGCGGAAACTGCACAAGCCAGCCAACAGCTCGCTCGATCTCGCAGCGGCCATGGGCATCGAACTGCTGGATGAAGAACAATACCTCGAACTCCAGGCATTGCAGAAGTTCGACACCAAGACCTCCAGTTGGCTGAAAACCCCGCCGGAAGTCCGGAAGCTGGGCGGGGCGCTGTTCGGCGATTTCCGTTACGGGCGGGTGTTCTTCTATCACAACGGCGCGGATTCCTACTATGGCGCGAGAGGATTCAGAGGCATCCTGCGGGTCTGATTGGTTGTTTTAAACCTAGATCACTTACCACCATCATCAGTGAGATCAGCACACCGAGTGGTTTCGAATCACACCACTGGCACAGTGCCCCCGTCGATGACATATTCCGTGCCATGAATGGATGCCGCGCGCTCTGAGCCGAGGAAGGCGACCAACTCGGCCACCTCCCATGGCCAGGCGGGACGACCGATGGGGATGCCACCAAGGGCGGTGAGAATACCCTGGCGGGCGGTGTCTTCGTCTGTGCCTTCACTTTGAGCCAGGCGCTTGACCATTTCATCCGAAGCGAGGGTGTAGATCCAGCCCGGTGAGACGGAAGTCACGCGCACACCCTTGGGGCCGAGTTCCTTGGCAAGCGATTTGCTATAGGTCGTTAGAGCGGCTTTGGCGGCGGCGTAGGCGGTGGTGGATTCCGGCAGCGGCAGTTGGCGCTGGATCGAGGAAATGTGGATCACCACGCCTTTGCCACGGTCGATCATGCCGGGCACCAAGGCGCGATCGAGCCGCACGGCGGCGAGCAGGTTGAGGTTGATCTCGGTGAGCCAGATGTCATCGGTCAGCGCCGCGAATCCTCCGCCGGGGGCGCTGGATCCGCCGAGGTTGTGGATGAGGATGTCCACGCCGCTGTCGGTTTCTCCGATCGCCGAGCAAAGTGTCTCCACTCCCTGTGGCGTGGTTAGATCCGCAGGAATGAAACGGGCAGGCAGATCGTCGTGCTCAGGGGCCGAACGCGCGGAGGTGATGACCTCGGCTCCGGCAGCGGCGAGGCGTCTAACGATGGCCTCGCCCGCGCCTTTTGTGCCGCCGGTGACGAGCACGCGTTTTCCTGCGAACTCGGTGGGATCGATCTTGAAAGTGGGTTCGTTCACTGGATGGAAAGGTTGGAGATTTTTTCGTCGGCGAGGATAAAGGTGAAATCCAGCTCCGCCGGGCTGCCGGGGAAACTGCCGGAAACCCTGGCGGTGGCGACGAAGGTGCCATTGCTTTCGACGGCGCGCAGAAGTTCGGTGTTGGGTTGGAATTGTTGCGTGGTGTCAGCCACCCATTCACGAATGGCGACATGGCCGACGTGGTCGTGGTTCTCGTCGTGGACGTTTGCGTTTTCATCGAAGCAGGCCGTGGCGTCATCGATGCGGCCGTCGTTGGCGGCGGCAAAGTAGTCGAGGATGATGGGTGGAAGCGTCGTGACGGAATCGGTCGGGTCGTACATAGTGGCTCCAGTGAACCACGAAGCGACAAAATGACAAGAACCCACAAAAAAGTAAGCTCCCTACCCGAAAGTGAGTCAGTCGACCAAGTCGTGGAATGGACTCCGGTCACTGCGGCTCATGCGGTGGAGGAAGCCCTGAAAATGTTGGAGGGCCGATGGAAGTTCTTGATCCTCTTCCAGCTCTTCGGCGGACAGGTGAAGCGGTTTTCAGAACTGGAGAAAACGATCCCCGCCGTCACCCAGAAGATGCTCGCGCAGCAGTTGAGACAACTTGAAAAAGACGGAATCGTGCACCGCGAGGTTTATCCCGAAGTGCCGCCGAAGGTGGAGTATTCGCTAACGGTTTGGGGCCAGTCGCTGTGTCCGATGCTGGATGCGCTTCTCAGGTGGGCGGCCGCGAAGGAGGGTGGCTGACGGGTTCGGTGAATGGCGCGTCGGTCGGAAATCAGGCAAGCGTGAGCAGGCGGGGTCGAGCAGGAAGTCGGCGGACTTCATTCCAAAACCTGGACCTCGAAGATCTCATCCAGTTCGATGATATGCCTTCCAGCACTGAAAACTTTGGGAGCCTTGGCCAGTTTTTCCGCAAGGGTTGCAGTGGATAGAGGTCGGAATTTCCGGAGGATTCCAAGGCGGTTCAACCACTTCAATCCATGCGCGATGATTCGCTCGCTGAATCGATCCGTGTCTTTCCTGAGCAAAAAACCCGGTCTGAAAATCAGACATGAATCGAATCCGAGGCCGGCGATGTGCTCGTCGAGACTGCCCTTCAGCTTGGAGTAAAAAACTTTACTCGCGGAGGACGCGCCATAAGCGGACACCATAACAGCTTTGGAAACTCCATTTCTAAGGGCAATCTCCGCGAAATCCGCAGGGATGTCGTAATCGATCCGCCACTGCTTTTCCTTGGAGCCCGCGGCCTTCAGCGTGGTGCCGAGACATGAGAACCAGACGTCCCCTGTGATGAAATCCGCCACATCACCGAGCTCGTCGAAATCCGTGACGATCTGCACCAGCTTGGGATGAGTCACACTGACTGGACGGCGCACGAATGCGACCACTTCGCCATAGTCGGGGTCACCCAGCAAGACATTCACCAGGTCTTTTCCTGTGGCTCCCGTGGCTCCGATGATCAGCGCTTTCAAGTTTTTGTGATTGTCTGGCAGACAGATCGAGGAACAGGTGGAGGGGCCGAACCGCCGCGACTTTCCGGAGCCCCCGTTCAAGCAAGTTTCGCGTCCATCGTGATCGTCGCGTTGAGCAGCTTCGAGACCGGACAACCCGCCTTCGCCTTGCCTGCGAGATCCTGGAACGTGGCATCGTCGATGCCGGGGATGCTGGCGGTGACGTCGAGGTGGCTGGCGGTGATCGCAAAACCGCCGTCCTTCTGCTCGAGCGAGATGGTGGCGGTGGTTTCGATCTTGTCGGGAGTAAAACCGGCACCGCCGAGAATCATCGAGAAAGCCATGGAGAAACAGCCCGCGTGGGCCGCGCCGATGAGTTCTTCCGGGTTGGTTCCCTGTTCGCCTTCGAAGCGGGTCTTGAACGAATAAGGTTTGTCAACGAGCGCGCCGGAGCCGGTGCTGAGGGTGCCGGCTCCTTCCTTGAGCGAGCCTTGCCATTGTGCGGATGCTTTTTGTTTCATGTTGGTTTGGTTGGGAAAATGAAATCCCAACATGAACCGCTTTCCGCACAGTTCCAGCTTAAGATTGCGCCCATCCCGTCAAAATCCAAATCTCAGACAATACACCGGCGGCAGCTCGGCGCTGAGGCGCTCCCAACTGTCACCGCCATCCTCGCTGATCCACACACTGCCGGTGGTGCTGCCGAAGGCGAGAGTACGGCCGTCCGCGCTGACATCGAGACAGTGGCGGAAGACGAGATGATAGGCGTGCTGTTGGGGCAGACCCACTCGAAGCGGCTCCCAGGTATTTCCTCCGTCACGGGTGCGCATGACGCAGAGCGCACCATCGCAGGGTACGCGGAATTCGTCCTTGATGCCGGGCACGAACCACGCGGTCTGCGGATCGAGTGGATGCACGACTACTGCAAAACCAAACGATGAGGGCACGGCATTTTCGATTTCCCGCCAATTCATTCCGCCGTTGCTGCTGTGAAAAATGCCGTTGTGATGCTGCATCCAGATCGTGTCGGGATCGGCAGCCGACCAGGCGATGCGATGCGGATCCTGGATGCCGGGATCGCCCTCCTGCCCCGGTGGCATGAATTCGGCGCGCAGGCCTTCTCCGATATTTTGCCAGGTCAAGCCGTTATCGCAGCTTTCCCAAATTCCGGCGCAGCTCACAGCGACCAGCAGTCGGCTCGGGTCGCGAGGATCTACCAGAATCGTATGGATGCCCGGCCAGTCCGCGCCGCCGCCGAACCATTTTTCCCGGTCCGGATGATTCCACAAACTCTCCACGAGCTGCCACGATGCGCCGTGATCCTGCGAGTGGAACAGGCCGCCGGGAATCGTCCCGCACCATAACTCGCCTTCACTGCCCCCCGCTTCGAGCGCCCAGATTTTTTTCAAAGTCCACGGAGTTGGCTCCTGGCTCATTTGATTGATGACCTCCGGATGGTCCTCAGGCTTCGGCGGATAGACCGGGCAGGCGCGCTCCTCCCAGGTGGCGCCACCATCGGCTGAAGCGTGGATTTTCGAGCCGAAATGGCCGTGCTCCACGGCGGCGTAGAGCGTGCCGTCCCGGGCGTCCGGCAGAAGCATGGGCACTTGCACGCCGATGAATGAGAGCCGGGTGACTTCCCAGCCGTTAGTTCCGCGAACAGCTTCCAGCAAACCTTTGCGGGTTCCGAGATAGAGTTTGTTGCTCATGATGATAGAAGTTTCGATTTCAACCGCCGGAGAGGGCTTGCATGACGAAGATTTCCGAGTCCGGCTTCACGGGATCCGACTGCGTGCGGCGATCCCGGATGGCGGTGCCATCCAGGAAAACGACGACATGCTGGCGCAGGGCATTCTGGTCATCCATCACGTAGCTTCGGAGCGCGGGATGCATCGCGAACACGGCTTCCAAGCATTCACGCACCGTCGTTCCCTCGACCGAAGAACGCGGCGCGTTCGTCTGGTTCGAGAGACTGCTCGTGAATTCGACGGTGATCATCAGATGAGGGTCATGCTGAAACGATGACCTTGAAACCGCCGCACGCCATGCGTTTGCAGTCGAAGAGCGGGTTCTCGGGATCGAACATCGCATGGAGGCGCGGGTCGGCGAAAACCTTGGCGTTCACCTCATCACGGTGCTCGCGGGATTCATAGACGATGTAGGCGAAGACCACGGTCTCTTCAGTCGCGGTGCCGGCAAGAGTCGAGAAAGAAACCTGGTCCTTGATTTCGAGATCGTCGCCAACGGCCTCGATATACTCAAGAGCTCCGTGCTCCTTCCAAAGGGCGCTGCAGTTGGATGCGACTTCGCGATAGTCTTTGATTTTATCCTTGGGAAGTGGAAGGAGGAATCCGTCGATGTATTTGCTCATGGTTGGGATGGTTGGGGTGATCTTTTATCAACGGTCAGTGGAGTTTTTCGCCGCGCTGGAGCATGGCGAGGAAATCCTTCATGCGTTTGGCCCGCGTTTCAGGACGCTTGGCGGTGTGCAGGCGGTGGTAGATGGCGTAGCGGTTCGCCTTGGTGAGCGATTCGTAAAAGGCGAGCGCCTTGGGGGTCTTCGCCAGCGCGGCCATGAAATCCTCCGGCATCACAAAAGTGCTCGATGAGGCGTAGGCCGCCTCCCAGCGACCATCCGCCTTTGCGGCATCCACGGCGGCGTGTCCGGCCGGCTGCATGCGGCGGGCCTGAGTCAGGTGTTCGACGTGTCCGATGTTCACCTGGGACCAGACGCTCTTCCGACCTCGCGGCGTGAATTTCACCAACCACGAATCCTCGTCAAACGGCCTGGCCTGCCCGTCGATCCAGCCCCAGCAAAGCGCCTCCTGCACGGCCTCGACATGTGGAATCGAAGCCCGGCCACTGGCCTTTTTAAAATAGCGCAGCCAAATGCCCGAGTGCTCCGCGTGATGGGTTAGAAGCCACTCGTGAAACGCCGCAGAGT
Organism: Akkermansiaceae bacterium; assembly: GCA_041739215.1. Lineage (GTDB taxonomy): Bacteria > Verrucomicrobiota > Verrucomicrobiia > Verrucomicrobiales > Akkermansiaceae > Luteolibacter. Next base: position 2,592 of record JBGSOI010000068.1, on the reverse strand, counting down.
CTGCGAAAGTGAGAACCGGCTTGTCGTCCTTCGCGGCCATGGGTCTCAGGGCGTGGTGGACCGGGTGACGAGAGCCAGCCAGCTCTTGCGTTCCGACCACATGAGGAAGAGTGCCAGGGCGCTGATACCTAGCAGCATCGGATTCAGGATACCGTCCTTGGCGACGAAAATGTGAAACGCGAGGATGTTCACGATGATGGGACCGAGGATGAGGAGCCCGACGTTTCGCGTGCGGGGAATGGCGACGAGGATGCCGCCGAGGAGTTCCAGGACTTTGATAAAGGTCATGTATCCGGTGGGTCCGAAGGCGGCCATAAATGCGGCAACCGGACTGCCTTCCGGAATTTCAGGTGTGGGAGCCAGGCCGAAAAGCACGACGGATGCGGACATGATGAAGAGAAGCCCGAGCAGGATTCCAGCAACGATGGGAGCGTATTTCATTTCAGGATTTGAAGGATTCAGCGGGCACGGGTCAAGGTCCGTCTGGGATCTCGGCTTCGACGAGGCATGCCAGAAGATGGAGCGACTCCTGCCAGCCGAGATAACAGCCATCGGCCGGGATCATTTCGGGCACGCCTTCCTGCCGGATGCAGAGTTCGGTGCCCGTTTGGACTGCCTTGAAAGTGAGGGTGACCTTCATCTCACCGGGCATGTTAGGATCGTCGAACACATCGGTGTTGCAGATCCGTTCGTTAGGGACGAGCTCCAGATACTTCCCGCCGAAGGAATGGCTGCTGCCGGTGGAGAAATTCGTGAACGACATGCGGTAGCCGCCGCCCACGCGGGCGTCCATTTCGTGGACTTTCGCGGTGAAGCCGTTCGGCGCCATCCATTTGGCGAGCGCGTCGGGATCGAGGAACGCCCGATAGACGCGGTCCGGTGTGGAACGGAGAATGCGGTGGAGTTCGATGGTGTGGGTCTTCATGGAGTGCGATTATTCCGGACCTTTTCCGCCGCACTCGCCGATCATGGCGTCCCAGCGCTGCTGCATCTCCTCCGGGGAGACCTTTTCGATCTCCTTCTGGATCATCCATTGATGGCCGAAAGGATCGACCACGCTGCCGCTGCGGAAACCGTAGAATTGATCGGCCACCGGCATTTGGACGGTGGCTCCAGCGGCGACGGCACGATCAAATGCGGCGTCCGCGTCTTCCACTTCCCAGCAGAAAGTGACCGACGTGCCGCCGAGGGTTTTGGGGGATTGGTTACCCCACTGCGGATTCTCGTCGTTGAGCATGATGAGGCCGCCCTCGATGGAGAGTTCGGCGTGGCCGATCTTGCCATCGCCCTTGTTGGTGAGTCGGAAGCGCTCGGTCGCTCCGAACGCGGCCTTGTAAAATTCGATGGCGGCGGCGGCATCGTGAACAGTGAGATAAGGGCTGAAGGCGGGGTAGTCGTTGGCGGGTGTACTCATGGTAAATCGAGGGATTGGATCGGTGGATTCAGTGGAATGACGAACGGAGGGAACCCAATGGGACATCCGTTTTCGAGATTTTGAAAAAATCCACGCGGGACAGTTCCAAATCAAGCCAAGTGTCTTCGCCGAAAGAAAATCATCACGGACACCCAGGCAAGCATTCGGTGAAAACGGCGCGTGGAGATCAATCCAGCGCTGCTGATCCCATGCAACAACGTTGACGGAATGGCATCTGCTGACAAAATGCCGGGGTCAAAAAATTTCACTGAATTCATGATGAACGACGCAGAGAAGGACGCACAATTTTACCGCGATACGGAATCCATCGCCTTTGCCAAACTCGACGACCGTCAGCTTGCGCTGCTGGAGCCGCTGGGTACCCGCCGGATGCTGCGGCGGGGCGAGATGATTTTCAAAGCCGGCCAGCGCGAACTGGGCATGACCGTGATCCTGACCGGCGAAATCGAGGTATTCGAATCATGCGATGGATCCGAACAAATCCTAGGAACCGGAGAACCCGGCGATTTCATGGGAGATGTGGCAATGCTCAACGGCACCTCCGCCGTTGCGAGCGCCCGCTGCAGCGCCGAGGAATCCGAGGTTCTCGAAGTTCCCGCAGCAGCGCTGAGGAAGGCGCTGGCGGAATTGCCAGGACTGGGAGAAACCATCATCAACGCCTTCATCATGCGGCGGGAACGGCTGGAACGGGACGGCGAATTCACCGGTCTGCGGGTGGTCGCTCCGGCCAATTCCCGGGACGGCCGGCAGCTCGATGATTTCCTCGACAAGAACCACATTCCGCACCGGCTGATTGATTCGGATAGCGAGGCGGGCAAAGCATTGTGCGCGCGACTGAATCTGGCCGCCCGGGACATGCCGGCGCTCATCGCGGCCAACGGCATGCCGCTGCGCAGGCCGTCATTGCGGGAGGTAGCCCAAGTCGCCGGGCTGATGCGACCGCTCGCTGCCGAAGGGGCCACTGAAATCCAGTGCGACCTTGCCATCGTGGGTGCGGGTCCGGCCGGTCTCGCCGCTGCGGTTTGCGCGGCTTCAGAGGGGTTGAACACCGTCGTATTGGAAAGCTACGCGCCGGGAGGTCAGGCAGGTTCCTCGTCATTGATCGAGAATTTCTTCGGTTACCCCACCGGCATCAGCGGCGGAGCTCTCACCAACCG
>JBGSOI010000045.1:0-8155 GCA_041739215.1 Akkermansiaceae bacterium | reverse complement strand
AAATTGCTATAATATCCCCAAGATCGACTCACCGCCCGTCTTGACGGGCGAAAAATCTGGCCCGATGCGGGATGGAAAGCGCGATTCCGCCTGAAATTCCTATGTCCGCGCGTGAAAATCATGGTTTTTGGAAGTGCCCATGAGTTATTTGAGTTTTACGGCGATTTCCTCCAAGCGGTCATGGGCCATGTTCAACCCATACTCGAAGGGCAGTTCTAGCAATTGATCCCTGTGTTCGACCGAACGGAAGAGGCTGTGGATTTCCAGCCTGCTGGTGTTGTCGGTGAGTCTTGCGAACTCATAAAACTCGAGCTGAACGCCGAAAGGCGCGCCCTCCATTTCGAAAGTCCGCGTGAACTTCTGGTCTGGGACGAACTCATGATACACGCCATTGGATTTGAAGATGACGTTGCCAAGGGGATCACGATTCTCAAACTCTCAGGCTCCATGCTTCCTGGCCTCAAGCTTCAGGACGGTCGTGCCCATCCACTGAGCCACGATCTCCGGATCCGTGTGGGCGCGGAAGAGCAAGTCCACGGGCAGATCAAACTCCCTCGTGATCTGCAGTTCCTGCTTGCCGTCCTCGGCGTGGATTTTCGCTTTCCGTTCCATATTACTTCTTTTGATAGGTTTTCATGACGGCTTCCAGCTTGTTGAAGCGTTCGTCCCACTTTTCGCGGAACGGTTCAATGAACTCCGCGATTTCCCGGAACTTTGCGGGATCAAGGTGATAGTAAATTTCCCGGCCGCTCTGCTCCTGTCTCAGCAATTGGCATTCGGTTAGGATTTGAAGATGCTTGGAAACCGTCGGACGGGAAGTGTCGAAGTTGGCGGCGATCGCTCCGGCCGTCATGGCCTGGGAGGCGACGAGGACCAGGATGGCCCGTCGGGTCGGGTCCGCGATGGCTTGGAAAACGTCTCGGCGTAGGTTCATCGTGTAGCGATATGGCTACGGATCTAAGCGTAGTCAATTGACTACGCAGGAAAACTTTTGGGAAATTTTCCGGCGTAGGGGGGGCAAGCGTCAGTTCAACTTCAAACGGAAGAACTTCGCAGGCCTGCCGGTGTCCACCAGCACCGTCTTCCTGTTGTTGGCGGTGACGACTGGCAGAGGGGAGTTGATCCACGATTCCGGAGTCTCTAACTGTTCGGATTCCTGCAACGTCCAACCCGTGGACGGGGCCGGCCACGACAGCTTGATCTGTCCGTCCTCATTCATGATGCGCAGTTTTTTTGTGGCCTGGGTTCCTGAAACCAAGACCGGCATCGAGGTGACGTACGGCTGGCCGGTCATGTAGAGCGTCTTGTATTGCGGTCCGCCGAAGCAGAGGTTCGCCGTGCGGTTGGTGATGATCCTGCCGATCAAATGGCCGTCGGGTGCGAAAATGTGCACGCCGTTGCCCGCGCTCGACCAGACCCGGCCCTCGATGTCGCACTTGATTCCGTCGGGAACGCCGTTGTTCACGTTGGCAAAAACGACTCTGTTTGAAAGCGTGTTGTTGGCGGAGACGGAGTAGGCGTAGATCCGATGCCCGCCGGTGCTGTTGTCGGAGTCGGCCACGTAAAGGCGGGTTTCATCCGGCGAAAAGCAGATCCCGTTAGGACGGGCAGTGCCATCCGTGCGCCCGAAGTTGTCTGTCATGACCGCGGTGCAGGTGGCATTGCCGTTGGAGGGATCAAAGCGATAAACATAGTAGCCTGCCGGATAGCCGCTGGTTCCCTTTATCGTGTTGCTGTTGTAGTTGGGATCGGTGAACCAGATGGTGCCGTCGGATTTCACGGCCACGTCGTTGGGTGAGTAGAATTTCAGACCGTTGCAGGTGGTCACCAGCGGAGTGACCAGGCCGTTGACCAACATCGAGATTTTCCGGCCGGCACTGCCAGCCTCCGCGCAGATCAACCGTTCCTGTCCGTCGAGCACGGTGCCGTTGAACAAGGTGTTCGCGGGCGGGAGCAGGAAATCCGTGACCGTGGAGGGCGGCACGAGTTTCTTGAGCCGGTTGTTTCCCTGATCGCAGAAGACCAAGTAACCACCGTTAGAAGGAATCCATGTCGGTCCTTCGAGCCATTTGTTGATGTTGGCGTGGGTGGTGATCACCGCGCTCGTATCGATGATCCGGTTGAATTCCAGCGGATCGGCGATGTCGAACGTGACCGCGCGTGCCATCGGGAGACCCAGGAAGACACCGGCGGCAAGGGTTCTGAGAGTGAATGGGTATTTCAAAAGAGACGGTGGATTTGCCGCGAGTTTAGCGTCACAAATCGGTTCGCCCAGATTTACTTTGGCGGTTCAGCTCTTCCCTGCTTTCCCCACCGCCCATTGCAGCGCGTAGTCGGCGACTTCATGCCAACCGGTTTCGGCGATGATGTAGTGGCTGCGGCCGGGGAACTCCTTGTATTCGGTCAAGGCGGAGGACCGGTATTTTCGGAAGTTCTTCCGGTTCAGGGCGGCCGGCATGATGACATCCTTCTCGCCGCCGATGAGCAGCAGGGGCGCGCGGGTTGAGTTGTGAAAATCGATCGTGGTGGCTGCCTGGGGTGTGAAATTGGCGAATGATGCCTGATAGATCGCGCGCCCCGAGGCGGGTATGGCCACCTCATCATAGGCAGCCTTCACTTCCGTTTCTGAAAGCGTGTTGGCAAAAACTTTCCAGAACTGCGCGAGGGTGAAAATGAAAGTTCCACGGTAAGTCCCGGGCTTCAGGAAAGCGGGCAGTAGCGCGAGGTAGGTGGAGAGCGGAAGAATGAGCACCCCTTTCGGCGGCACGGAATCGATCGCCACGCCCGCACATCCCAAACCTTGGTCGATCAGGACTTGGGTGATGACGCCACCGTAGGAATGTCCCATGATGATCGGCGGTTCGGTCAAGCTGCCGATAATGGCGGCGTAGTGTGCGATCACCTCTTTCGCGCCGACACCATTCAACCCCGACGGATCTCGCCGCATCTCCGCCGCCTCGCCTTGGATGCCCGGCCAAGCAGGAGTGATTACTTCGTAGCCGAGACTTTCGTAGTGCCGACGGAAATTGTCCCAGCACCGCGGGGTGACCCATAGGCCGTGAACAAGGACGATTGCGGGGCGCTTGGTGCTCATGGATTCATCTCAGGCCTCCGGTGACGTAGATCGATTCGCCGGTGATCCACCCGGAATCCGGCGACGCGAGGAACACCACGACGGGTGCGATTTCCTGCGGTTGGCCGATGCGGCCTAACGGAGTGACGGCGGCGAAGGCCGCGAACGCATCCAGAGCGCCGGCCGCGTGGATGCCTTCCGTTTCGATGGGGCCGGGATTCACCGCGTTCACCCGGATTTTTCGCGGTCCGAGCTCTTTGGCGAAGGTGCGGGTCAGTCCGTCCACGGCGGATTTTGTCGCATTGTAAATCGAGCTGCCGGCGGGTGATAGAGTGCCGACGACCGAGCCGATGTTCACAATGCTGCCGCCTTCTGCCGGAATTTGTTTGATTGCCTCCTGGGTGCAGAGCGCGAGGCCGAGCACGTTCAGGTTGAACTGGCGGTGAAAGTGCTCCTCGGTGATCTCTCCCAGCGGTGCGAATTCATAGATGCCGGCGTTGTTGACGAGAATGTCGATGCGGCCGAATGCGGCGACGGTTTCGTCGATCAGGCGCACGATGTCGGCCGGGTTGGAAACATTCGCCTGGATGGCGATGGCCTTTCCTCCTGCGGCGGTGATTTCAGCCACCACCTTATCACCGTCCGTCTTGCTGGAGGAATAGTTCACCACCACGTCCGCACCCTCCGCGGCGAGGTGTTTCGCGATGGCCGCGCCGATGCCTTTCGATGCTCCGGTGACGACGGCGGTTTTTCCTGATAGTTTCATGAAGACGTTGGATTAGAACTTTGCTGCAGCTTCGGCGGCGATGAGTTTGGCTGCCGCAACGGTCTCGTCCTTGGTGGGCGAGAGCGTGGGCTCCACGAAGATTTCGCGGATGTCGGTGAAGCCGACGAAGCCGAAAAACTGTTTGATGTAGGTGCTTTGCTGGTCGTAGCCCTCCGCTCCGGTGCCGGGACCGTAGGCCCCGCCGCGGGCGTAGATGACGACCAGCGGCTTGCCGGTGACGAGACCTTTGTAGCCTTCTTCGGGAGTGAAGCTGAAGGTCAGTCCCGGTTGGGCAAGGATGTCGAGGTAGTGCTTCAGCTTGTAAGGGATGCTGAAGTTCCACATCGGCAGCGAGAGGACGATCTTGTCCGCGGATTTGAAATGATCGGCGATTTTCACCACCGCGTCCCATGCGGCGACTTGCTCAGTGGTTTGCGATTGGCCGTGCAGCACGGCGTATTTCGCGTCAATGGTTTCGCCGTTGAACTCGGGGAGGTCGGCATGCCAGAGATCGAGTGTTTCCACCGCATCATCGGCATTTGTAGCCTGATAGGTCTGGAGAAATTGTTTTGCGACTTCGGTGGATGCGGACCGTTCACGGCGCGGGGAGGATTGGATGTGGAGTAGTTTTGACATGATGGTTCAGGATTTGAGGAACTCGAGGAGGTCCTCGTTAAGCTGGTCCTTGCTGGTGTCGCCGAGGCTGTGGGAGCCGCCTGGATAGATTTTCAGGATGGCGTTGGGAACGAGCTTGGAGGAGAGCATGGCGGATGCGGCGATGGGAACGATCTGATCGTCGTCGCCGTGGAGAATGAGGGTGGGGACGTCGAATTTTTTCAGGTCCTCGGTGAAGTCGGTTTCCGAAAACGCCTTGATGCAGTCGTAGGCATTCTTGTGGCCGGACATCATGCCTTGGTTCCACCATGATTGGATGGTGCCCTGAGAGACTTCCGCGCCGGGGCGATTGAAGCCGAAGAACGGGCCGCTCGCCACATCCAGATAGAATTGCGCGCGGTTGGCGATGGAGGCGGCGCGGAAACCATCGAATACTTCCATCGGCAGGCCGCCGGGGTTGGCTTCGGTCCTGAGCATGATCGGCGGCACGGCTCCCATCAGCACAGCCTTTGCCACGCGGCCGGTGCCATGGCACCCGATGTAGCGCGCGACTTCGCCGCCGCCCGTGGAGTGGCCGATCATGGTGACTTCCTTCAGATCGAGCGTTTCGAAAAGTTCTGCCAGATCGTCGGCATACTGGTCCATGTGATTTCCATCCCATGGCTGGCTGGAACGCCCGTGGCCGCGGCGGTCATGGGCGATGCAGCGATAGCCTTGCGAGGCGAGGAATAACATCTGCGATTCCCACGCGTCCGCCGTGAGCGGCCAGCCGTGGCTGAAGCTAACAACCGGGCCGCTGCCCCAGTCCTTGTAGTAAATGGTCGTGCCGTCCTTGGTGGTGATCGTGCTCATGATGAGGGGATGGATTGGAGTTCGACCGAATCATCATGGAGAATCCCGGAGAGCTCCGTCTATCCGGCGTAAGGGCGGAATTTTCCTACTCCTTTCGGAGGAGGATTAAGGCAACGCCCCGTCGCGCCGGGACCGTGGGTGGAGGCGACGGAGAACTGCTGCGCCGCCGCAATCACGAGTTCTCAGCTCCTCAAGACCCTCTCCATAGCCTTCCCCTTGGCCAGTTCATCGACCAGCTTGTCCAGGTAGCGGATTTCCCGCATCGTCGGTTCCTCGACGTCCTCCACCCGCACGCCGCACACCAGGCCCTTGATCAAGGCTCTCGCAGGATTCATAGCCGGAGCTTCGATGAAAAAAGTCTCAAAGTCCGTCTGCTTTTCCAATTGGGTCTCCAACTCCTGCTGGCTGTAACCGGTGAGCCAGCGGATCACAGCGTCCACTTCCGCCTTAGCGCGTCCTTTCCTCTCCGCCTTCGCGACGTAAAACGGATAAACGCTGGCAAAGCTCGTGGTGTAAATCCGGTGTTTCGGGGACATGGGAGTTCGCGTTGCTGACGGGAGGGGCATGGTGAGGCTATCGCTCCTCGACCCCGGGCTAATTTCTATAATCCCTTCAGGATATGGATCTGTGCAGTTACAAGCTCACCAGCCCGCGCCGGCTGGCTTCGGAGATGGCTTCGGTGCGGCTGAGGACGTTGAGTTTGGTGAAAATATTGCGCAGGTGCGATTTCACCGTGGTCTCACCGATGAACAGGCTCACGCCGATTTCCTTGTTGCTTTTGCCCGTTGCGAGCAAAGAGAGCACTTCGAGCTCACGGCTGGTTAGATCGGCCTGATGGAGGCCGGCGGCGAGCTTGGCGAGGACCGCGGCGGGGATGCAGGTCTCGCCGGCGTGGACGCGGCGGATGCAGGCGAGCAGGTCGTCGCGCAGTGTGTCCTTGAGCAGATAGGCCTTCGCGCCGGCCTTGATGGCCATGGAGATGTCGTTGTCCGTATCGAAGGTGGTCAGCACGATGATGCGCGCGGCAGGATCCTTGGCGCGGATGGCGCGGATCGCGCCGACACCGTCGAGCAAGGGCATGCGCAGATCCAGCAGCGTCACGTCGGGCCGGTGGGCGGTCCAGGCTTCGACGGCCTCCAGGCCGTTGGCGGCCTCGCTAACAACCGTCATGTCTTCCTGACGGCCGATCATCGCGGCGAGCCCTTCGCGCACGACGACATGATCGTCGCCGATCAACACCCGGACCTTTCTGATGGGAAATTGTGGGGTTGCCGCCATGAATTGGTCCTTCGGATTTCAAGGTTGCTCGGGCAGCGCCAGCAGTTCCTCCTCGCGCTTTTTCTTCGTCACCAAACGCGAGAGGGTCACGGCGAAAACCGTCATCAGGATCACGCAGAAGATGACCGATGCCACGGCTTTTCCGACGCTGGGATTGTTGAGGTTGAAATAGGCGAGCTGGCCGATGTTCAGGACGACGATTCCGCGGAGCATCCATTCCACGTTCATGCCTTGCAGGATGTAGGTGCCGAAGGGAGCCATGAAAAGCACCACCGGGAAGGCGCACAGCCAGGTTTTATACTGATCGCTTGTGAGTCCGGCGTCGATGAAATGCCGGTAGCCGAAACCGAGGATGCTGATTGCCGCCATGAGCATGATGCTCATGTGGGTCGCCTTTTTTTCGTTCATCGAGAAATGGGTGACCAGCAGGGTGTAGAGAATGATGTCCGCGCCCGTGCCGAAGAGGCTGGCGCACATGCCGCCGAGGATCAGAATCGTCCCGAGCATGAGCCGATCTTTCATTCCTTGGGTTGATAGAGTGAGCCGGTCGCCGCGGTGCTTGCTGTAGAAATAGGCGATGGCGAAGGTGGTGATGAGGCTGAGAAAAAGCGCCTGGATGATATAGACCGGGATGGTCTGGAGCAGCAGCATCCCGAGCACGAATCCGATGAAGGCAATGGGAATGAAAACCAGCAGCGGCTTGTAGGTGCGCAGGGTGTTCGCCTTGTTCGTTAGAATGAAGATGCTGGCGCTGGTCATGCCGATGCTCTGGATCATGAGGCTGAAGTCCCGCGCCAGGATGCGGTCCACGTTGAAGAACACGCTCAACACGGGAAATGCCACCGCGCCGCCGCCTTCCGGAGTCAGCCCGGCGACGAAAGCGCCTAACACCATGATCGACGGGTAGTGCCAGTGGGCGGCGAGAAACGCGAGATCATTGAAGGCGGCGAACAGCCCCAGCCAAACGAGAAGGGCGGTGATGAACCAGGCGGTGAAGATCTTGCTCTTGAACATGGAGTGGATGGGCACGAAAGCGACGCGCCTGATTATGGGAAATCGAGAAGGGTGTAAACCGGCTTATTCGGGGCGGTTCGGTTGGTTGCAGCCCCGGGTTTCCGTTTTCGGGTTCAAGGTGATTCGTAGCCTCGTCCCATCACCCGGAGCGCTCCATATCAGCAGATTTCCTTCCATGCTTTCGACCCGTTCGCGAATTCCGATCAGACCGAAGCCCTGATGCCTTTGATTGGGATCGAACCCACAACCGTCGTCGCGAAGTTCCAGTGAAAACGCGTCGTTGGTGAAGGTGATCGATGTTTCAAAATGAGCGGCATTCGCGTGACGGAGGGCGTTGTTGAGCGCTTCCTGGCCGATCCGCAGCAGGTTTTCCTCCCACTCCGGCAGGAGATCGCGGCCTTCGCCATTAGAGGAAAATTTCACTCCGAGTGTCGTGCCCGCGGTCATCCGGTGGAACATTTCCTCAAGCGCGACTGACAGCGACTTTTCCTCCAATGCCAGCGGGCGGAGCGCGCGCACAGAGCGGCGGGCCTCGCCCAGGCTGTCGCGGGCGAGTT
>JBGSOI010000034.1:0-6929 GCA_041739215.1 Akkermansiaceae bacterium | reverse complement strand
GTCATCCGCCCGATGATGTATCTCGCCCTAAGCTACGACCACCGGTTGGTCGATGGCAAGGAAGCCGTGACCTTCCTGATCCGCATCAAGGACTGTCTGGAAAATCCGACGCGCCTGCTGTTGGAAATGTGATCACGGACTGCGGGGTTCAGTCCAACGATTCCAATGACTGCGAAAAACGGTCCGGGACTCTATGAATCCCGGACCATTTTGAACTAACTCGACCGATTGGCGTAAGCGATCCTATTCTACGCCCACGCGGATGAAGCGCTTTTCTGGAAGGCCGTTGGAATCGTCAACCTGGAAGGTGTAGGTATCCCAACCGGCATCCGGTGCCGGGACGAGTGTGGAGGCCGGGGTGACTTGGTTGATGGTCTTGTTCCAAGTTTGCAGATCCTCCGATCCTTGGATGGTATAAACAAAGCCACCCACGGTCAGCGTGGCACTTCCGTTCGGGCCTGCACCGAGTGAGGCACCGCTGAGGACTGCCATCGTGATGGACAGGTCACGGTCCGTGCCCACATCGCCGGAGTCGTCGGTGGAAATAACCATCTTGCCGTTGTTCGAGCCATCGCCGGGATTTCCGTTGAGGGCATACTCCAGCAGATTGTCACGTCCGTCGCTGTCCGGATCGTCCGAAGGGCCGAAGGCGAAGACTGGCAATTGGTTGGTGAAGCTTTCGATCCAGATCTCAAACGGAGTGACGGGAACAGGAGGCGGACCGACCGTGATGGTCAGGGCGGTGCCGCCTTCGGTCGCGTCGGCGTAGTTCACGTGATAGGTGTTGGCACCGAGGGTGATGCTCGATTTGTGGGGAACCGGATTTCCCGCGAAGGTCACAACTCCGGCCGAGGCATAGGTTCCCGAGTAATCTATCAGAACGAACTTCGTGCCATCGGGCAACGCGACATCAGCACCCAGATCCGTCAAATCCAGAATCGGGCTTCCGCCTGCGGTGACATTGCCGGTGACAACCACTTTGTCGGAGGTCAGATCCGTCGTGTTGATCTCGACTTTCAGGGTGGAGCCGCTGTTGAACCTGAGAGGTCCGGTGGAAAGGGTGCCGATGCTCATGCCGGGTTCGAGAATCCCCTCGATGATGACAGATCCAGAAATAGCTCCAGTGCCGGTAAGGGTGGAAAGCGCCTTGACCGTGGTGGTCGCGGCGCTGGTTCCCAGACTTGAGCCGGCTCCGAACTTGAGCGTCTCATCGGAAACCGGTCCACTCACGTTTTGTCCGGGGATCAGGCCCGAACCGGCGTTGGTAATCCCGGTGCCCAGAAGGGTCACCTGCGTGGCGTTGTCGATGCTGTGAATATAGAATGCCGCGCCCGGAGTGGTGCGATACACCGGTTGGCCGATGGTCAACAACGAGGTGTCCTCCAGGTTCTCCACAATCTGGTAGAAACTGTTATAGCCGGATCCGTGAACTGCTGGAGCCCCGAAATCCCCGGTTTGGGTGGTCTCGGCCGATGCCGCGGCGGTGACTACCAACTTCGAGGGACTGATTCCATCACCAACCTGGTTGGCCCCGGTGTTGAACTGCGGCGTGGCGACCGTCAAGACCCCGGATCCAATGTGCTTCAACCCGATTCCCCCGTTGAGCGTCTGGGAAAGAGGGATGTCGTCGCTGTGTTTCACGGCGAAGGTGCCGGTGCCGGTGGTGCCACCGGTCACGACCGGTTTCTTGAGGAAGTCGGGAAAGGTCAGGGGATCGCTGAGGGTGGGAGCACCCGCGATAATGGCGTAATCGTCATAGGAGAGATTCGGGAAATCCGGCGAGAGGGTTCCGGTCGTTCCACCAGTGCCGAGTTGGATCGTGCCGCTGCCGGTGATGCGGGTGTTGCCCTGATAGGTGGCGGCACCGTTGATGACGACCGTGCCCGCGTCGGTGACATTGATCCCTCCGAACATGTCTGCGGTGGGATTCGCATGGTCGGCAAGGATTCCGTTGAAAACCGTAACTCCTGTTCCGGCAAAAGTGCGCATCCGGCTGTCGGAAGTGCCCGAGATCGGCAGTATGGTTGTGTTGCCTGAATTATCCAGGTTGTATCGACCGTCAAAGATCAACTGGGCTGCACCCGACATATTGTTGGTCATGTTATGACTCGATCCCGTGATGATCGTGCCGCTGAATGTAAGGCTGTTTGAACCTTGAAAGGTACTATTCCGCTGCATGGTCACGTTTTCATTGGGAATCGTACGATCCGCATTGATCGCCTCGAGAACCGCGGTGGAGTTGGACGCTCCTCCGAGGGTCAACCTCCCCGCTGTCGAGGGTCCAAATGGCTGGGCGCTGTTGATTAGGAAAATCGCCGGGCGACCACCACCATTGTTCCCTTGGAGGACGGTGGTTCCGGTATAAGTATTCTGGACCGAATTGTTGCCGATTTCGAAAACGGTGTTGTTGATCCGGCCTTCGAAAATCAGGCCTGCCGCCACCGAACTGCCATTGGCGATCACGCCGTGCAGGTTGATGCGGTTGGTGGCAAAGGTGTTTTCATTTCGGAAGGTCAGAATGCTGGTCGTGTCCCCCGTGGAGATGTCGACATCGCCGAGTGTTACGGTCTTGCCGCTGCTGTTATTGATCGTCCTGTTCCCAGCGGCACCCGGGCTGATTTTCCCGGAGATCGTCAGGTCGGTGTTTGAGGTGGTCGCAACTTCCGGAAGGACGGGTGTGGGAACCGCGGCCAGTGTCACACCACCGTTCAAGGTGAGCGGAGCGGAGATGAGATTCACATTGGCGGGAGCCACGAGCGGACCTTGGCTGGTGATGCTCGCCCCGCTTTTCAATGAAAGGCTGCTGGCATTCGTTGTTTGAATTGTAGTGGTGCCGGTGCCCGAGGTGTCACCCATCGTGAGGGAGGCCAGAGGGAAGGCAAACGGGGCGGAAATATCGACCGTTTGGGCCACCCCGCCGAAAGCTCCGGTGACCAGTGCGGTATCGTCGGTGGTGTCTTCGGGCAAAGCCGCCGCGGCACCTGGATAGGCGATGCCGGTGCCAGGGGCGACCGGGGTCCAGTTGGTGCTGGTGTTCCAGTCGAGCTGGGTCGCACTTGGCACGGTCGTGTAGGTGGTTGCGACCACCGCCGCAGACGCGTGATGGGCTGTGAACGCGACGAGACTGATTGCCGTGACCGAAGACGCAAATTTTCGGGCTTGGTTGCGCCCGTTCATCGGATGACGGGGGATCCGCTTTTCACCCCGTGGGTGTTGAGAACCGGGGCTGAAATTGAATTTTGGTTTCATGTTGTGTGGATTTTTAGCGTTTGGTTTTTTTGCAATTGGAATGCGGCAATGGGGGCACATTCCAAATATACGAGCGCATATTCGTGATTTGAGACTATTTCGCAAGGGGAAAAATATAACACCTCCAACGCCTTCGGATCCGAGGGCCTTGGTGCGGAATTCCTCCGATTTGTCCGATCTGGAAAATCCGCGCTTCGCCGTGTTCAATTTGCAAACGGTCTGGCCTTCAGTTTGAACTGCCGGTTTTTTGCCTGACCGCAGGTCCTCGGATGATATCCGTGCGATGGATTGGATAGAAAAGCCATGAACACCGCGTAGGCCGGAAATCGGTGAATTGTCGCTGATGCCGAATCCTCTCGGCCGATGGAGGCAAGCCATCGCCCCCTTAAAGCATAAAAGACCAGAAGACCATGACTTTGCAATCCGATCGAAATTTCTCCGTCCGCCGGTATCCTGCGCTTGGGACTGGTTTTCTCCTGTCGGCCTTGGCTTTGACCCTCGCGATCGTAGAAGCCGAGACTGCGGCAACTGTCGCTGCCAAGACGCAGGCGGCCATCGACAGTGGCAGCGCCCCGAGGTGGTGGACTCCGACCCTGCCCGACGAGATCAGGCACGATGTGGAAGGGAAGGGAGCACGTTTGGCCAGTCAGTTGGAGTTGAATGACGAGGCCGGGACGCAGAAGGTCGCCGCACTGATCACCGGGCACTTCGGCAGGGTCTGGGCATGGCACCAGCAGGTTGACGAAAATCTTAATGCGGCGTGGAAGGAATGGGATGCCGCGCGGGACAATACAAATGGCAAGCAAAAGGACGAGCTGAAGGCACTGGCGATCATGACCGAGCGGATCGACCCCATCTACGCGGAGTTCGCACCGCAGATCCAAGGGTTCCTAATTACCCTGCGAAAGGAAATCGGTGAGGAAAAAACCACCGATCTGTTGGACCGCATTACGCGCTCACCTGGCGCGAAGCGCACTTACAATGCCTATCTGGCCATGGTGCCGGAGATGACCGATGCGGAGAAGGCGATCCTCTGGGATCGCATGGTGATGGCCCGCGAGGATTCGCTGGCGGCGTGGTCCGACAAGCAGATCGTGAAAATCTTCAAGAAATACAAGCTGCGCAACGAGTTCTCCATCGACTACTTCGGTTACGGCTATCAGAAGCGCTATCAGGAGTGGGCGGCGGCGGGTGCCAAGCCGAAGGAATGAGCCGGACCCGCGCGATCATCCAGGATCCAGCCATCACCATCAACATCGGCGGTCCCGCTGACGACCGGAGCCATCACCACCCCTCCTCATGGCACGATGGCCCGCTCGACATCCGTAAAGCTGCGGTCAACGCAACAGTCTCGTGTTGCGGATTTCACTCCCCTTGATGATCCGGGGGTGCCTGAGAACATCCGTGACAACAGGGCTCCGGAAGCCGGCTCTAAACGAGAAGTGGCGACGATTCGTGCATGGAAGTCCGGGAGGGTTCCCGACCGCCGGAATTTCGGGATACCGCGCCAATTTCCAAATATTTCAGGAAGCGACAATGCAGAATCCTCAAGTCGGTTTGCAGGAAGGAAGATTTACAGAGTGAACGGCCGGTATGAACCTGATTGGGAGATGCTGAAGCACGCAATTACCCGCCAGTGAGGCACGCCAATCCTGGTAGTCTTGCGGATTTATCAACAAGATGCTGGTTTCTTGCTGGATTGTCCCGAGAGCCACAGTGCTGCCGAAATAGTCAACAGGGAATCTGGAGATCAAGGGACATCGAATGCGACCAAGTGGAACAATAGTCATTGCACTTTCGAATATTTGCGAATATACCCAATGCCATCACCAGCCGATGAAAACCCTCACCGCATCGCCACCTTTTCCCAAATTATTGGAAATGCCCGTGTATTTACATTTGCAAAAATGGCGGAATAGTGGGGTGTGTGTCTCAATTTATAAAACCCTTCCAATTCAGGCAACCGAATCCGTTTCAAAGGATTGCACTGCTTGCCGAATCAAAACCCGACAGTCGTGAGGACGATGTTGGGATCGATCATAAAAACCAAAGACCATGAAATCCACAGTCCCTTCCCGTAGATACAAGCCCCACCGCGATCCGCGCGGTTTTGCTTTGGTCGTGACCCTATCGCTCATGATCCTGCTAACAGTGATCGCCGTGGGGCTTCTCACGCTTTCCAGCATCACCCTGCGCTCCTCAGCCCAAGGCGGAGCCATGCAGACCGCGCGTGCCAACGCGCGAATGGCGATGATTCTGGCCCTGGGTGATCTTCAGAAATCGTTAGGTCCGGACGCACGGGTATCCGCGCGTGCCGAGACTCTCGCCAAAGACCCCCGCGTCGCCGCGAACGTCCCGCCGAACACCCCCAAAGCCTGGTGGCTTGGAGCATCCCATAGCGACGGCAAGACTCCGTTAGGCAAAGACAGCTCGGAGCCGGTGAAGTGGTTGATTTCGGGACTGCAGAACGATTCGCTCACCTCCACACTGACCAACCCGGTGGACATGATCAAAGAAGGCAGCATCGACCTGGCCCAGTTCACCGGTGGCAAGCCCATTCAGGCCGGGCGCGTGCCGGTCACAGGCATTGGTGGCAAGGTCACAGGAAGCTACGCTTACTTCGTGGATGACGACGGTATGAAAGCCCAGCTTGCCGCCAGCCACCCGGATGTCCGCAACGACAGCCCGCTCAATCTGGCTGGCGGAGTCCTCCCGGGCAGCTACCCGATCTCCCAGCTCAAGAACATGGCAGGCAGCGGCACCGGTGACGTAGCGCTGGTCCAGAAACTCGGTTCCACCAAGGATCTTGAGCTCATCGGTGTCTCCAAAGCGATCGCCAAGGAAAAATTTTTCGGATACACGACCCGGTCGCAAGGGGTCCTTTCCGACTCACGCGCCGGTGGCCTCAAGAAAGACCTCACCGTCGCGTTCGAGATGAGGGACAGCAGTGGCAAATACACTGTATTTGATAAAGTTTTTCCGTCGAAGATTCCCGAAAAGTTCATCGCAATCACCCCCGATAAACTCTCGCAAGCCAGCGAACTCATGTCGAACGGCTACATCAACTGGGCCATCTTCCGGGATTACTACAATCTCAAGAGGCACATCCAGAACCTCGGTGGCGTCCCCTATCTGGAGCCGAGTCTGTTTGCCAATTCCGGGTTTTCCAAGCCCATCACCCCTATCAATCCTCCCTTCTACACGGGTGCACTGGGTCCCCATCAAATGAAAGGAACCGGCTATCACAAAGGAATGCCCTACACGGGGGATTATCCTTCCGCCTCCGCTCCGGTGAAAGGCCGGAAATTCCTGCAATATCAGTCCAATCCGATATTCCCGCTGATGTTGGAGCTGTGGCAGAAATCCTGGTTGGGAACCACCGCAAAAAAGGACAATGAGCCGGGAGAGTTCGGGGAACTCCTACCGAACGAGCTGCAGACCAACGTCCAAGTCTTCACCTCGCACTACAATCCATATAACATAGGGATTTATATGTTGGGTGACGACGACAAGCGCGGTCCGCGCATCGTTAAGTTTCCTGCCTCTTCCGCCAAATCCGTGGGTGAGACTACGACCTAACCACCGCGAAGCGGCGTGCCTCTCTTGAAAGTTGTCCACGACAGGCCGATTCGAGAATGGGACTGAAACTCGTCGGAGAAGCGGACTGTTGTGGGCAACTT
>JBGSOI010000033.1:0-56717 GCA_041739215.1 Akkermansiaceae bacterium | reverse complement strand
AAGTTGCCCACAACAGTCCGCTTCTCCGACGAGTTTCAGTCCCATTCTCGAATCGGCCTGTCGTGGACAACTTTCAAGAGAGGCACGCCGCTTCGCGGTGGTTAGGTCGTAGTCTCACCCACGGATTTGGCGGAAGAGGCCTATTTTTATATAAAACAATGCTTATGATTTTATATTTGGATTCTGCCGATTCGCCAATAAAGCTATTACTAAATAAGTCCTCGTCGTATCGATCAATCGACTTCGTACAAGAAGAAATATTTACTAAAAACAACAACAAAATAAATCTATTTTTCACATGTTCCATTTTCATCAACGTTTCTAGCCCCGGTGAAATATACTAAAAAATTATGCCCTCCAGGCATAGCACCGACAGCCATTGTTATCATTTCTTTAAAGGGGGGGGTGATAATAAGGCAACGGCACGTCATCACTATTGCCTGTATCCCATAGGTGAAATCCCATTCTCGGATCTCTCACTCCCCAAGGTTTAGGGTCAAAATCAAATAGGTTGGGCGGAGCGCTAACCTCACCAATGAAACGCCAAGTTTTACAGCCTGCTGAATTTTCAGACACAATTAAAAGACCGTTAAGTTGAATGTCGATGTTTCCTGGGCCTGCCGTAGTGTTAAAATTTTTCTTGGTATACAAATCTAAAATTTTGATTGGACCATTGTCGAATATATACGGCCCGAGATCATAACTGCACGGATCAATATATTCCCTAACTCCCCAGCCTGGATCCACTTTTACAAAAGGAACGTAAAGCTCTTTCTTTGATCCCCTAAAATAATGATCTGCCCCTTCTAGATAGCTTAATCCGTCAGAAGTAATTGGAGGCAAATAAGGCAGCGGCGGAGATGGTGGATAAAACCCTGGCCCTCCGGAACCTGACGGTGGGTATATTTGGCGACCATCTGTATCCGAATAATTGATCGAACTATTAAGAACGAACCCATACAGATTCACCCCGCCTCTTTCCTCAATCGGATCCCTGGATGGCCATTTTCCGGTTACAGGATCGTAGTAACGATAGCCATAGTAAAGTAATCCTGTCTCTTTGTCTTGATACTTTGTCGAGAAACCCCACGCCGGGGCCACGAAGCTGGAAGCTCCCTCCCTCGTCACGACATTCCCGAACGGGTCATAGTCGATGCGTTGCTTGGTGACGCCGATGGAGTCTGTCCAAGCGAGGATGTTGCCGTTGCCGTCGTAGGCGGGATAGCAGACGGATTGTGGCGAGATGGTGTTGACCGCAAGCAGACCGCCGACACCGCCCGCGCCTTGCAGCGTTCCGCTGAGATCGAGCCCCCAGAGGCAGGTTTGTTTGAGCGTCAGATTGACTCCGGACGGACTGAACGTGGCTATCTGGTTCCAGCCATCGTAAACGAAGCGTTCGTCGCTCGAAAGGGTCCAAGTGGTCCCATTGGTGGAGGTGGATACCATTTTCCGAATCCGGCGGCTACGCCAGTCATAGGTGTTTTCCACTTTGCGACGGGGCACTCCGGCGGCTACGGCAAGCGGGGTGGTGGTCTGGGTGATGAGGCGGTTTTCGGCGTCCCAAGTGTTGGTCCAGCGGCCGTCATCGGTGAGGTTGCCATCGTCGTCATGAAGGGGATTGAAGCTTGCGGGCGGCAGCCAGCGGTGGCCGGCGACGCTGTTTTGTCCGACGGGTGAGGTGATGTTGAGATCCGCCCATGCGCCGTTGGCATTGGTGGCGGTGGCTTCGGCGCGGTAATAATTTCCCTGGCCGCCGACGGCAACGCCCGCACCATTCACGGTGACTCCAACGGACTGCGGCGATCTGACGAGAACGTCGAAGCTGCCGGGAGTGGTGATGGAGCTGTATTGGTTCAAGGCATTGGGGGTGTAGTTCACCGTGCGCAGGTTGTTGCCGGAGGAGTCGCCGCCGGATTTCGCCCATTCACGATTTCCGATGGCGTCGTATTGGTAGCCGAACTGAAGTCCGGCGGCAAGAGTGCCGTTGGCGAGTTTCTTCACGCCGGAGGTCACTTCGCTGCGGTCGTTGTAGCCGTAGTTCCAGCTTGTGCCGTCCTCGCGGGTGAGTTTCTCGCGCTGGCCCCGGTTGTTGATCAGGTATCCCGCGGAAGCGGCGGTGCGCCGACTCGTTCCGTCCGGGACCGTGGTGGTGATACCGGTGAGACGACCCGCCAGATCGACGGCGCGGGTTTCGATGCGCGGCGTGCCGCCTGCCACGGTGTGGGTGGTTTCCTCGAGAATGCCGGTTCCCGGGTAGTAATCGTAGCTGATCTGCTGGTTTCCAGAGGTGATTCCGCCGAACCTGCCCGAAGTGTCGTAGCCATAAGAGAGGTCCTGTAGCGGAGTGCTTCCCTGCTTGAGGGTGTAGCCTCCGGGTCTGCCGGAGTTTGGCGGTTTCGTGACGACGGACAGATTGGGAAGGATATCATGATCGGCGGCATAGATCGTGGAGGCTTCCCCGGTCAGGGCATCGTAAGTGTGCGTGGTGGTTTCGCCGCCTTCCGTTATGGTGCGAGGACGGCCGAGGCGGTCGAAGTTGGAAAATACAACGTCGGGCGTGTTATCCGGATAAGTGATGGTTTCAAGGTCGCCGGAAGAGTTGTAGCCGTAGGCGGTCCGGAGTCCCCTGCGCCAGGTCCGGGACGCCATCCTGCCGTCGCTGCGGTAGCTGTATTTCACGCCGTTCGACTGGCCGTGGTATTTCTTTTCCAGAAGCAGGCCGGTGGCACCATCGCGGACCAAAGTGGTGGTGGCGGTCTGGGTGCCGAAGGTGGTGAGGGTTTCCTGGTCGCCGTAGCCGTCGTAGGCGTAGGTCACGGGATAGGTGGCGCTGCCGGCGGTTGAGGAAGCCCGCCCGTAGGGATCATACTGGGTCTCGGTCGTCTTCCCGGCTGCATCTGTCTGCGTCCAGATTCTTCCGGCGGCATGATGCCCAGGCGGGTGATAGGTGAAGGTAACCGACTCACCGAGGTGGTTGGTCACCCGCTGGACCTGTTGGGTATTGGAGTAATATGAATACCGGGTCGTGGCGCTGCGAGCATCGATTGTGCCCTTCAGTCGTCCGAATGTGTCATAAAATGTATACTCAGAGACCAATGCGCCGGGAAGCTGGCGTTTGACGATCTGGTTCGAGCATTCCGTGGTAATGACAGATCCGGCTATACCTGTGATCGTTGTCACTCGCGTCTGATTCGAACGGTTGGTCAGCGTTGCGGATGTGGCGGTCTGGTTGGCTGAGTCGATGGAAATACTCTGAGTTTCATTTCCGGAATTGAGCCGCTGTTTTTGAATCTGCGTGGCCCAGACGGACGAATCGACAAGCGTCGATTGGGTGGTCACCTTCCACCAGTCGCCACCAATTTTCTCGTGGTTGGTGGCGGAGGTCGAGAAGCGATCGGCTGCTGCGGTAAGGGCACCGTCACCATTCAGATCCTCTCCCTGGGTCGTCTGGAAGCCGTCGGCGGATTCCACAAACAGCATCGCCACTCCACCAGCAGAGTCGGTGATCTTTGTCAGTTTCCCATTGTTTCGTGTTGGGACCGCGGCACCGATGTTTTCCAGATAATGGTAGGTTTGGATCCTGTCGGCGTTCCTTCCACCCGGCGGGGTCTCCAACGGTGTTCCCGGAGTTTTGACGGTAACTGTCCTCCCCACCCAATCCGTGGCGGTTTCCGTCCAACGGTCACTGTGTGCCATGCCGGGCTGCGGCGTGCCCACCGATTCCTTGGTTACCAGGAATCCCGATCCGTCAATCCAATAGGTGTGCTGCCTGCTGATGACCGAATTCCCTGCAACCGACTTTTCCCTGCCGTCAATGTAGCGGGATCTGACTTCGGTCCGTCCTCCCGAATACGTGATGGTAATTGTCCGAGCTTTTGCTCGCCGATGTTGGCGGCGTTGTAATCATACAACGGGGTGCCTTGGCCGGCGGTGGCCGAGGCTCCGGTGACCCCGATCACGCGGCTCGGCGGGTTGAGGTTGGACGCGCCCAGTTCGGCACCGCCGACGTTTTCGAAACGCCACTTGAACCGCAGGTTGTTCTCCCACGAGTATTGGATGATGGGGCTGCCGTTTGCGTCCTCCGTCGCGATGGCGAGTGGGTTCCCTCGCAACTCGCTCAAATGCGGCATTACCAGCGCCTGGCGAAGCTCGCAGTTCAGCTTTCCAAGATACTTCCGGGGTCGTGCACAATTTAGCGGACAGATGCGTCAATTTGTGAAGGCTCGGGGGGATGGCTCGCTAAAAGTGGTGGTTATTGCAAATCCTGCTGCCTCCTAACTGCCAGTTTTTCCCACCTCCCCATGAACCTGAAAAAGCTGATCGCCTTCACCACCGCTCTCTTGTTCGCGACGCCGCTGGCGCAGGCGCAGACCGCCGGTTCCGCCCTCGATTTCGACGGGATAAATGATTACGTCAGCCTGTCGTTGGATTCGCCGCCGGCCAGCAATTACACGCTCAGTGCCTGGGTCTTTCTCCGCGCTGGCGGAACCACGAGCGGCACGCGCATGGCCGTCCTGTCCAGCACCGTGCCAGGCGACTCCATCGAGTTCTTGATCCGTGCGGCGACGGACAACCCGGCCGATCTGCAATTTCTCGAACTGGGGCGATTCAATTCCTTCGACGGAGCCACCAGCACCACGCCCGTGCCCATGAATACCTGGAGCCATGTGGCGGTAAGCGTCGGCACCGACAAGACGGTGAGTTACTTCATCAACGGCTCCCCAGCCGGCACCTGGTCGGCCGCAGGCCTGAATGTCAGCTTGGGAACGAACGTGAATCTCGGTGATAACAGCGGTTCGCGCCGCTTCGACGGTCGGCTCGACGAGGTGCAAATCTGGGATCGCGCACTGAGTCCAGCGGAGATTCAGAGCGACTGGAACCGCACCCGCAGCGGTATCGAGGCCGGACTCTACGCCTACTATCGCTGCGATGAAGGCACCGCCATTACCGCGGCTGATAGTGCGGCCAGCGGCGGCACGGCGAACGGAACATTGCAAAATGGGACGAAGTGGGTTGGCTCAAGCGCACCCATCATCAGCCTGTTCGTCACCACCACCGCCGACTCTGGAGCAGGCTCCTTGCGGGCTGTGGTGGCCAGCGCGCCTAACAACTCCATCATTACCTTTGCACCGGGCCTATCGGGCCAGACGATCACGTTGACAACGGGGGAGTTGCTCATCAGCAAAAATCTCACCATCACCGGGCCGGGTGCTGCGAGTCTGGCTCTAAGCGGCAACAACAGCAGCCGAATGATCAACGTCAGCACCGGAGTCACTTTGAACCTCGTAGGCCTCACTCTCCGCAACGGGCGCTCGACCAACGGTGCGAATAGTTTCGTAGCAGGCAGCCTTGGCGGAAATGGATTGCCAGGCGGAGGTATTTTCAACGCCGGCGAATTGAACCTGACGAACTGTGTCCTTACGGCCAACCGCACTGGCGACGGCGGCAACGGCTGGCCAGCCGTCAACCCGCCCAGCAGCACTCCCTCAACTTCTGGTGGCGCGGGAGGACTGGGCGGCGGCATTTACAATCAAGGCACGCTTCGGCTGTTCGGCTGCACCGTTCATGGCAATGGTTGCGGAGACGGCGGCTACGGTGGCTTTGGAAATTTTGGCGCAAACACCGGCGGACTCGGTGGGCGTGGCGGTGACGGCGGTGGGATTTACAATGCGAATGGCGGTTCGCTCACGCTCCAGTCCTCCACGGTCGTCGCCAACAATGCGGGTAACGGCCGCAACGGCGGCAATGGCATTCAAGGTGCCTTCGGCAATCAAGGGGCGAACGGCGGCAGCGGCGGGAATGGTGGCGACGGCGGCGGCATCGGTTCCGCTGGCTCGCTCACGCTGGCGGCTTGCACCATCAGCGGCAATGGCGCAGGCAATGGCGGGAATGGTGGATTCGCCGCTTTCGGTTTCAGCGGCGGCGGGAGCGGCAGCGCCGGTGGCGGTGGTGGCGTTTCGAATTCTGTGACCACGATGGTGGCCTGCAATAACACGATCATCGCCCTCAACTCCGCCGGGACGGCTCCAGATGTTTCCGGCAGGTTCAATTCGGCCGGTTACAACTTCATCGGCCGGATCGATGGCAGCACCGGAATGGGAGTGGTCACGGACCGCTTCGGCACCATCGCGGCACCAGTGAATCCTTTGCTCGGCGCACTGGCGGACAATGGCGGCGGGACTCCTACGATGGCCCTGCTGCCCGCGAGTCCGGCTTTGGACGCGGGGAACGATGCGTTATCAGCGACACTGATCACCGACCAGCGAGGTGCCGGTTTCTCACGCCTGCGCGGAGCACATGTGGATATGGGTGCGTATGAATTGGACCTGTCCGGATTTTCAGCTCCCACCATCGTCACGCAATCTGTCGGCAGCATCACTATCAGTCCTGTCACCTATCTCGGTGGTCTCACCGTCAGCGCAACGGTGAATCCCAACAGTTTCATTGCCACCGCCTGGCTGCAATTCGGCCTAACTCCGAGCTACGGCAACAGCACCACGCCCTTGGCGCTCGGCTCCGGGGCGATAAACAACGTCGTTCCCCTGCCGCTCAACGGCCTGGCGCCGGGACTGACGTGGCATTGCCGCGTGGCGGCGGCGAGTGCCGTGGGCACCAGTTGTGGCCCGGATCAGAGCCTCAGTATTACGGTACCTGGCGACACAAACGGCGACGGCGTGGTGAGTCAGGCGGAATTCGATGCCGTTCGGACAGCCCTCCAGGACAAAGAACTCGCCACCCAGAACGCCGCCGGCTATTACACCCAGACCCAAGTGCAATCGTTGCACGTCGGCACCCCGCTAATCAGCCAGACCAGCCCCGGGCGCTTTAAGCTGACACTGGGCGTGAAGAAGACAACAAACCTGGGCAACGTGCCCTTCACCGACTTTCCGATGAATGGCCAAAACATGTCCACCACCATCAACGGCGCTGGCAAACTGGAGTTCGATTTCCCCTCCACCGACAACGCCGCATTCTTCCGGCTGGAAGCACCCTAAATGAAAGCCGCCGGAGAACGCCCGAGCGTCGAGATGAGATAGGAATGTCCCTGGTGTTGATACGACACTGTTGGAGCGGGACGTCGTTTCCGGTACGGCCAGAGGGGATGTCACAGTTCATGCCGTCGTGGACGAAGTTCAGCTTGAATTTGTCGTTGGTCCTGGGAGCGATTCGGAGCTTTTGCTCGCTGACTTTGGCGGCGTTGGGGCCCTTCCTCGCGAATGATCATACCCCCTACTTCGTCTCCCGGTTCTGGCGGGAGATGATGATCGTCGAGAGCACGCCGCAGGCGACGACGATGCCGATGAGGATGATCCCGCAGTATTTCTGGGTCTCGATTTCATCGTCGCGTTCCACATACTTCCGGGTGGAATCTCCGGTCTGCGCGGTCATGAACGGAATCGGTTTCTTGAGCGCGTGGAAGACGACCCGCCGCTCCGTGTCGCGGTAATCGTTGCGGAAGGTCTCCGCCTCGCGGACTAGCAAGTCGATCCGCTCGTTGACGAAAAACTCGGAAGCCGGCCGGGCCTTCGCATCGTCCTCGGGCCAGACTTTCATGGTTTCCACCTCGATCCGCGACCCCGTGGTGGCAATCCGCCGGATCCGCTCTACCAGCTTTCGCGCCTCATCCCGCGATGTCGCTCCGGATGCCAGCAGCCGCCGCAGTCCTTCCTTCACCATCTCGAAACGTTCGCCCTGCTCGGCATTCATCGGCGCATCCCTCGAACGCGCGCGGTCGATCCGCCGCTGCAAGCGCACGCGTTCCGCTTCGAAAGGGTTGCGCGTGGCCTGGGCGACGATCATCGCCTCGTAGGCATAACGCAGCGGCATGATGACCGCCGGCACCGGAATGCCGCCGCGGTCCCGGACGGCGTCCACGTTGCTGAACAGGCCGTGGTTCATTTCCCGATAGGGCACCAGCGCGCCCGCCAGCAACATCTGCGGCACTAACAACAGCGGCACGGCCGTCAGCGCGGCGCGCTCGGTCTTGACCACCGCGGAGACAACCAGTGCCATCGCCGTGCCGGTCCATGCCGTTAGAGTCATCCACAGCCATAGGAGCGGCAGCATCCCGTCAATTTCCAAAAAGGAATTCCCCACGACCAGATAGGCGAGGCATTGGACCGCCGCGACCAGGCCGAGTGCGGCGAACTTCGCCATCACGTAGGATCCGGCCCCGGGCTGGCAGTTGCGCTCGCGCCGCAGGATCGGGCGGTCGCGCAGGACTTCGGCCGCCGAGTTGGTCAGGCCGAGGAACATCGCGACGGTGGCGCTGAGAAACAGATAGGCCGGAATGTGCAACGCGGTGGCGAATTGATAGGAACCTTCCGGCGAGGAGCGCAGCGTGATCGCGATCAACGCGGCTAACAGTGGAGCCTCCAGGCAGGTGCTGTAAATCGTCCCGCGGTTCCTGAGCTTCGAGAGCAGGGAGCGCAGGAAGTGCGTGGCGAACACCGCCAGCACCGCGCGGAACCGCCGGGTCGGCTTGGGCGGCACCGGGAGTCGGTCGCCTTCGCGCTGTTCGCCGAGCTTTGAAACGGGACCGCCGCCGAGTTGCAGCGACTGCATCAGGTCCACGCTCTCGAAGCGCTCCTGCCAGAACGATGGCGGGAAGCGCCGCGCCGCGCCGGTGTTCGAACCGCCGCCGATCGAGCTCAGCGGGGTTTCCAACACATCGAAGACGAAGTCCGCACCTAACGGTGATTTCGCGGTGACGGACGGGTGGGAAATCGCCAGCTCCTCGCAGGCGTCGCGGAAATAGCCAACCATCGCTGCCGGAGTGCCGAAGTAGGCCAGCCGACCGCCGCTATCAAGTAACAGGACTTTGTCGAACAACCGCAGGACCGGCGCACCCGGACGATGCAGGGAGGCGATCACGATTTTCTCGCGGGCCAGCGAACGCAGCGTCTCGGCGACGTGCTCGGAGTCCTTCGACGAAAGGCCGGAGATCGGTTCGTCGAACAGGAACACCTCCGCGCGGCTGCCGAGGTCCACGCCCAGATTGAGCCGGCTGCGCTCGCCACCCGAGATCGTTTTGTCTCCCGGCGAGCCTACGCGCCGGCGGGCGATCGACTGCAACCCGAGCTCGGCCAACATGCTGTCCACCCGCCGTTCGTGCTCGGCCAGGGACAGCGCCGGGCGGCGGATGGTGACGGCATGGCGCAGGTGCTCGCGGACGGTTAGCTGGGGATTGAGCGCTTCCTCCTGCGGCATGTGGGCGATGAAGGGCACGAGCTGCTCGCGCCTCTCATACAAAGGAATTCCGTTCAGTTTCACCTTGCCGCGGGTGGGCTCGCGCTGGCCTGATAGAACGGCGAGCAGGGTGCTCTTGCCACTGCCGCTGGGGCCGATGATGCAGAGCATCTCCCCGCGCTTCACCTCGAAATTCAAGTGATCCAGCGCCCGCGATTCCGGCCCGAAGTCGTGGATCACGTCCTCCACCTGCAGTGACTCGATCAAGGTCCGCTCCTCATCGAGAAACCCCTCGCTAAACCGGCACCTGACCGCCTGGCTGCCGGATAGACGGATCAACGAGCCATCCCTCAGCGGCGCGGTGGTCCGCACCGGCACGCCGTCCACCAGGATCGGACCGTGGCTTTCCCGGACGACGAGCTCGCCTTCCGCGCCCTGCGCGTCGTAGCGGATGAACAGCACGGTCTTCGGCGAGAGTTTCGATCCTAGCAACAAATCGCCGGGTGACAGCGAGGCGGCATCGTTCGACACAAGATACTCCTGCCGGTCGCCCGCCAATCGAAACCGCCGGCCCGACTGGGTGGCCTTGCGGCGGAGTTCGTTGATCGAGAGGCTGAACCCAGACGAGTCGCCCAACCGTTCGTGGTTACGGCATGTCACGATGTCGCCCTTTTTCAGCGGCCCGCGGCTCCCGGCATGGAGTTCGGTGTCGCGCAGCGCCTCGACCACCGCCTCGAGCCCGAAACTCACCCGCAACGCGCTTTGGCGGCCGCGCGTCCGTTCGGCGTTTAGCCCGGCGTCGCCCCCTTCCAGATAGATCGACGGGGTGTTGCCCGTGCGCTTCACGTCCAGGAAAAACATCAGGTCCTCGTGGCTCAACGTCCAGCCCGGCACCACCAGCGGCTGGCGCTCGCGCATCCGCAGGAACGAGCCGGTCTCCACCGACCGGCCGCGGATCCACAGCGAGGCGTTGCCGGTATTTCTCACCAGAATCAAATCCCCTGCCCGGTAGACCCGGAATTCATGATCGCTCGCCGCGGGTGGCAACAAGACGTCCGCGCCATCCTTGCCGAACACCAGGCGCTCGAACGGCAGATCCACATCGGCCGGTTCGCCCGCGTCGCCCCGCATTTCGCGAAGAATCGCCACCCCGTAATCCGGGCGGCCTAACCGACGCATGAATATCTCAAAACTTGAACGGTTGCGCTCCGAACGACCGGCCGCGTCCACCAGCGTGAAAAGCTGCAGTCCCAGCGCGAGCTTCCCGGGATCGTCGAAACTGTCCTTCAGTTCGACCGCCAGCCCCTGCAACGGCCGCGGATTCCTGACCGCCCGTTGCAACCGCCGGCCTAACCAGCCGTGGTCCACTTCCGGAAACGCGCTGCGCAGCATGTCCAGGATCAGGTCCGCCTCCAGCGAGCTCAGCTCGTCATCCAGCGTCGCGAATGCGGCGAACGCATCCACCAGCACCCCGACGTGGGCATCCGCCCCCGGCCGCAGCGCCCGCAGCCGGCCAACGCCGGGAATCGCCTGCAACCACCGCATCATCCGCAGCCGCCGCAACAGCGTCTGCGGCGGGTCTTTCGGGGGCACGGGTGATTCCACGCGGGGTTTCTAGGCAGACCCGGAGCCTGCCCGCAAGACCCGTGCAAAAAAGGGGTTTGCTTTTCAGCCCCTTACGGTATCCTCCCTTACTCCCGAACGGCATCCAGCCCCGCAATCCTGATCGCGCGGCACCCTTCCGCCGGGGTTTTTCTTGCCGCCATGTCAGACTCACCGAATTCAACTCCGCCCTCAAACAGCCCCAACCGTACTCCGGGTGACGCCAACGGTTTCAACTGGCGTGTCCTTGGCCTGATGGTCCTGGCCACGGTCATTCTTGGCATCGCCTTTTTGAACCCGCTGACTAACAAGGTCGTCAAACAGATGACCTATGCCCAATTCCGCGAGGCGCTGGAACAGGGCCGCGTTGTTTCCAAAGGAAAAGACCAGGAGCTCAAGATCGTCACCACGGACACTTCCTATGATGCCACCATCAAGGGCTATGTGATTCCCGAAGCCCCGCCGCTGAAGGACGACGCGCCGAAAAAAGACTTTCAAGTCCCCGTGAACCTCACGCTCCAACGGGAAGAGATCAATGCCCTGCTGGGTAATGACATTCGTTTCGAGCAGGTCCCGACTGCAGCCGAGAAACCGAAGTCGAACGATCTTCAAACGATTTCGCTCGCCGACCTCCGCACCGCGCTTGCCTCGAATTGGATCGACAAGGATAACGAAGGGAACAAGCTACGCATTCTAACCACACCGGGTTCGGACGACGCGGTAATCGTCGGTACCCGCCTGGAGGGAGCAGCCGTGGTCCAACAGATCGATCCGCTGACCGGCAAAGTGACTGGGGCCGTCCAATTCTCCGTCCCGGTTTCCACGGCGATCCAAGGCAAGGACCTTGAGAAGCTCGTGCAGGACAAAAAAGCAGCCTACATCCGCGAGAAGGACTGGCTTGGAAACGCGATTTTCACCTTCCTGCCATTTCTCCTCATCATCGGCATCCTGTTTTTTCTTTTCCGCCAGCAAATGAAATCCGCCGGCCGCGGTGCGATGTCTTTCGGCAAAAGCAAGGCCCGCCTTCTAACAATGGACCGCAACAAGGTGACCTTCAAGGACGTCGCCGGCATCCAGGAAGCCAAAGAAGAGCTGTTTGAAATCGTCGACTTCCTCCGCGATCCCCGCAAGTTCCAGAAGCTCGGCGGCTCGATCCCCAAGGGTGTGCTGATGGTCGGCTCGCCCGGCACCGGCAAGACCCTGTTAGCGCGCGCCATCGCCGGTGAGGCGGACGTGCCTTTCTTCTCGATCTCCGGCTCGGATTTCGTCGAGATGTTTGTCGGTGTCGGTGCAAGCCGCGTCCGCGACATGTTCGAACAAGGCCGCAAGCACGCGCCTTGCCTGATTTTCATCGACGAGATCGACGCCGTCGGACGCCATCGCGGGCATGGCATGGGCGGCGGTCACGACGAACGCGAGCAAACGCTCAACCAGCTCCTCGTTGAGATGGACGGCTTCGACACTCAGGAAGGCGTGATCATCATCGCCGCGACCAACCGCCCTGACGTGCTCGACCCCGCGTTGCTGCGTCCCGGCCGTTTCGACCGCCAGGTCACCATCTCCCTTCCCGACGTCAACGGCCGTGAGGAAATCCTCCGCGTCCACGTCAAGAAGATCAAACTCGCCGCTGGCGTGGATCTATCCAAGATCGCCCGTGGCACACCCGGTTTCTCCGGTGCCGAGCTTGCCAACCTGATCAACGAGTCCGCACTTCTGGCCGCCCGCCGCGGCTTGTCAGCCGTCACGCTCGACGAAATGGAGGAAGCCCGTGACAAGGTCCGCTGGGGCCGCGAGCGCCGCAGCCTTGCCATGTCCGACAAGGAAAAGACCGGCACCGCTTGGCACGAAGCCGGCCACGCCTACCTCAACATGGTGCTGCCGGACACCAACCCGCTCCACAAGGTCACCATCATTCCCCGCGGTCCATACCTCGGCGCGACGATGTATCTCCCGGACGGCGACAAATATTCCACGCAGAAGAAAGAAGCACTCGCCAACCTCATCGTCACCATGGGTGGCCGCATTGCGGAAGGTTTCCACAGCGACGACGTTTCTAACGGAGCATCCGGCGACATCCGCCAAGCCACTTCCCTCGCCCGCCACATGGTTTGCGAATGGGGCATGAGCGACAAGCTCGGTATGGTCGAATACGGCGAAGGCGACGGCCCGGTCTTCCTCGGTCGTGGCGACATGGGCGGCCGCCGCACCAACTACAGCGAGAGCACCGCCCGCGTCATCGACGAGGAAATCAAACGCTTCATCGACGAAGCCTACGAGATCGCCACCCGCATCCTCAACGAAGGCCGCGACAAGGTGGAACTCATCGCCAAGGCGCTGCTCGAATTCGAAACCCTCGACGCCGCCCACCTCAAGGACATCATCGACTTCGGCGAAATGCGCAACCCGCCGACCGCCCCCAAACCGCCACCGGTCCCTGACGAGCTCAAGAAAAAGCCCGCAGCCAAGCCAACGGAAGAAGATCGCCCGGAAGGGCCCGGTCCAATTCCGGGTGCAATCGGCGCGCCGGCATAATCAGCTTGGAAGGGTAGTTTCAAAAACGATCGGGGTTCGTCGCTCGGGTCGTTTCTTGCTGTCTGGCGAGTGGAACTTCCGAAGTCGAATTCGCCTGTCTTTGAATTATCATTTCCCGCTCTCCACTTCCAATTCAAAAAGTCCGGCTGAGAATCCTTCTGCCAGCTCGAGTTCGATGCGCAGGGCTTTGGTGGTGACAGGTTGGATTTTCACCTTCACCGGATCCGTCTTGCGGATGGCGTATTCGGGATCTCCAAGGGCGGGCTTCCATGTCCCGGCCTCGTCCTGATAGAGCAACTTCCACGACTTCGGCAGGCGACATTCGCCGGTGCCGGTATCATCGAACCACGAGACGGTGACGCCGCTCACGCTCACGGGTTTTTCGAATTCATAGGCGATCCATTCCTTGCCGCCTTTGTGCGGCCAGAAGTCGAAGTTCGGGGCGAAACCATCGGTCGCGTTGCGGGGCATTTGTTGGTCGTTGATGCGGCCGGGGTCCATGCCGCCGCGGGAAAATGAGACGCTGACTTTCGCCTTGGAGGCGGCGGAAGGTGCGGGCACCGGGCGCACGTGTCCGGCATCGCGGCCGAGCCAGACGGTCATCGGTGAGAGGCCGCGGTTATTCCATGCCGCGTAGGGAATGGCGGTCAAACTGGCGGACTTCTCTTCGAAGCCGCCGCCGTCCTTGCGCTTCACGCGGTTTGCACCGCTGACTTCGAGCACGGTGACCCCGCCTAGCAGATCGGCCTTGAATGCTGGAGTCGCATTCGCGGTGACCGGCAGGGAGACATCGAAGACGGAGTTGGTGTTATCAATGCCTTCGAACGCGTAGACGACGGGTCCGCGTTCGAGCGCGACCAGGCCGACAGTGGCAGCAGTTTTCGGATTGCCTGCAACCCGGCGGACCGGCATCGGCAAATCGAGATCCACGACATCTCCAGACTTCCATCCGCGGTTGATACTGGCGTAGCCGTTGATCAACTCAACCTTCATTGGCAAGCCGTTGACCTTGAGAGTCCACACGGCGGCAGATGGATCGTCGTAGGTGTAGAGGTCGCCGGGCAGTGGCTTGCCTTGGACCCAGCCGGGAACCCGCAAGGCGAGCGAGAACGTCGCTTCTTTCGCGGGATTGACGGTTAGGTTGATGGAGCCATCCCACGGGTAGTTGGTTTTCTGCGAGATTTTCACGGCGGTTCCATTCACTTCGGCGCGGGCGTCGCCCTGGGCGTAGAGATTGACAAACAGCTTGTCGTCCTGCACGGCATAGGCGTAACCACCGAGCGAGGCCATGGTGCGCAGGACATTGGGCGGGCAGCAGGCGCAACCGAACCACGGCGCGCGACCGGCGTGGCCGTGGTTGTTGGCTTCCTTGCCGTCGTATTCGAGCTGGTTCGGATAGAAAAAGCGGTCGCCGGATAGAGAGACACCGCTGAGGAAACCGTTGTGGAGGGTGCGTTCGAAGACATCCATGTATTTGGCATCGCCGGTCATCAGGAACATGCGGTGGTTCCAAAACAGGAAGCCGATGGCGGCGCAGGTTTCGTTGTAACAACGGTTAGGCAGTTCGTAGTCGTCGCCATAAGCCTCGCCGGAAGCGCGCGCGCCGCAGCCGCCGGTGAGGTGGAGTTTTTTCCCGACGACGTTCGCCCAGATGGCGGTGATGGCTTCGACGTAGCGCTGGTCACCCTTGAGCGCGGCGACGTCCGCCATGCCGCTGTAGAGGTAGTTCGCGCGCACCGCGTGGCCGACGGCTTGACGCTGATCGATGACCGGCTGATGGTCCTGGCTGTACTCCCCGCCCTTGCCGCGGACATCGAGGAAAAACTTCGCGAGATCCAGCCAGCGGGCGTCGCCGGATTTTCGGTAGAGTTTCGCGAGGCCCATTTCTATCACCTGGTGGCCGGGCGCGATCCGTGGCGCGCCATCGCCGAAGTCGCGGTGCACGAGTTCCGCGCTCTTCAGGCAAATGTCCATGAGCGACTTGGATTTCGTGGCCTGTTCGTGCGCCACACCGGCCTCATAAAGGTGACCGATGTTGTACAGTTCGTGACTGAGATCCGGATCCTTGACCCAGCGCCTGGCGCCGACCCAATCGTGCGCGGGTGAGTCCGGGTGCATCGTCCTCCAAGTGTAGAGGTAGCCGTCGGCTTCCTGCGCGGCGGAGACGCGGGCGATGATTCGATCGAGCCTCTTCTGCAACTCCGCGTCGGGCCGGATGCTCAGGCAGAAGGCCGCGCCTTCGAGGACCTTGTAGACGTCGGAATCATCGAACGGATAGACCGTCGGCGGATTGTGTTGGAATTTTTCATCACCGGCAGCGCGACGCTTCATCGTGTCGGCAGCGAGGTCGAAGTTATCCAACCGTTTCGACGTTTCGCACTGCTCAAGCGCGAAGGGGAGGGTCACTGTGTTATTGATTTCCTGGCGGTCGTGCCAAAGGCCGCGGGTGAAGGTGACATCGGTGAAAGGCACTGGTTGCACGGGGTAGTCCGCGGCGGCGAGTTGCCCCACCGGAAGTGAACAGACCAGTGTGGTAATCAGCGCGCAGGGATTTGTTTTCATGGTGAGGAAGGAGAGTTGCCGTCCGGACGTAACGAGTGGATGTCATCAATTGATCCAACATCCCTCCGTGGGATTTGATACCCCATGAATACCCGCCAAATCACCGCATATTTCCTCGTTTCCAGCGCTTTGCTTGCCTGCAATGCCTCCGCTGCGCCACCCGACCGCGGAATCGGGAAGTCCCCTCGGTTCCATGACCCATCGACTCCGATCCGCCAAGGAAGCACCTGGGTCGTCTTCGCCACGGGCAATGGCATCCTCACCCGCTATTCACAGGATTTGAAAACCTGGACCGAGGGTGAACCGGTTTTCAAAAAGTTTCCCGCCTGGCACAAGGAGGTCGTTCCGAGCCAGAAAGGTCATCTCTGGGCTCCCGACATCATCCGCAGGGGCGACCGCTATTTGCTCTATTACTCCGTTTCTGGCTGGGGAAAAAACACGTCCGCCATTGGCCTGGCCAGCAGTCCCACGCTTGATCCAAAAAGCCGCGACTATCAGTGGAAGGATGAGGGCATCGTCATCCGCTCCAACGACAAGGATCGGTACAACGCGATCGATCCCCAGCTCTTCGCCGATCCCGACGGCAGCTTGTGGATGGTCTTCGGCTCTTTCTGGACCGGCATCCAGCTCATCGAACTCGACCCGAAAACCGGCATGCGCAAAGGCGCAAAGTCCAACAGCTCGCGTGGTACGAATCCATCGAAGCCGGTGCGATTCTCAAACAAGGCGACTATTACTATCTGTTCGTCAATTGGGGCCTCTGCTGCCGCGGGGTGAACAGCACCTATGAGATGCGCGTGGGCCGCAGCAAGAAAATCACCGGCCCCTACCTTGACGCCAACGACGAAGACCTGGCGACCGGCGGCGGCACAGTGTTCCTCAAATCCGAAGGCGACCGGATCGGCCCTGGTCACCCGTCGTTCGTCGAAGAGAATGGCAAGACCCGCATGTTCTTCCATTACTACGACCGCAAGCGCAACGGCGCGCCCACCCTGGGCGACCTTCCTATCAGTTGGACCGACGGCGGATGGCCGCGGCTCTGACGCGGTCGGACAATTGGCTGCGGGGATCTCAATCCCACCAGTGCCGGGCATCGCATCGCTTTGCCGAGTCGGATCCACGTAGCGGGCCTGTTCGTCCCTGGAGGGTTCAGAATCCCAGACAAAACAACGTCACTTTCTTCTCAACAAAATGAAGGTTAGCGTTCCAATCCCTAGCAGACAGAACGTCCTCGTCTCCGGCACGGCTACGATCGTGATCGCATCGATCGCCGCAATGCCCGCCAAATTTCCGAACCAAAGTGTTGTCGTTCCGTCGCTTTCAGAAGGGAAAGCAAACGAATGCGGCTCCCAGCCCATCTCGCTGCTGTCACCCGAACCTGCCGGAGCCTGGAAGTCTTCCCACATGCCGCCTGCGAGCACCCGGAGCTGCGCAGACGGACCGTTGTAGGCATTGGTGGCAAGCCAGAAGGACACCAGATACCACTGATCGGGCACCGTGGTGAATGTCTGTTCGATCGCGTTGGTGCCGAAGTAATAACCCAATTCCACGCTGTTGCCTCCTGGATCATGCCCTTGGTCGCGGATATATTGCACCGACCCGGTATAGGTTCCGTCGTATCCCAAGGCCGTTGTCCACCCGGTGACAAAAGTGTCCCCAGGCGACCAAAGGGCCAGCATGGGTTGCCCGATGGGAAGACCTGGGGAGTCGAAGCTACCGTTTAGAAAACCGCTCTGGGCGAACAGTGGGAGAGGCAACGCGATGAGCAAGCACCCAACGACAGATTTAAATGGTGATTTCATGTGGGCGAGCCGTGGGTCCGGATGGGTTGGGGGAAACTTTGAAGGGATGTTTGTGGAGGCCCGCCTGCGGCGTTTGCAGGTTCCGTCAATCCCTTACCTCGCTGAGCGGTCAGCGACAAGCGAATCCTGCGGAATTGCCGATACTGCCGGACAAACGGATAGAGTGAATTGAAATAGTATCTTGAAAACTCAGGCAGTCGCCTCACCTCGATTTGTCCCGCTAACCGGGAGGAACGCGCCGTGGCGCGGCACGCCGTTGAACGCGCAGTCGAGCCCGAGCCGCTGCCACATGCCGGCCACGGCGCGGCCCAGGATTTCCACGTCGCCGCGCGCGTCGTGGCGGCGGATGCCGAGCGAATCGATCTTCAAACGGGAAACCAGGTGATCAAGCGAATGGCCGGTGCCGCGGGTTTTCCCGAACAGCATCTTCGACATGTGGATCGTGTCGATGCTGTGGACCTCCCTCGTCTGCAAGCCATGGCGACGGCAGGTCGCTGCCAGGAACTTGCTGTCGAAGCGCAGGCCGTTGTGCGCAATCAGGGTGGAATCCCCCGACCAAGCGGCAAACTCGCACAGCACTTCCTCGGGCCGGTTCGCGTGCTGGACATGGTGGTTCCCCACGCCGGTGTAGCTCTCGATGAACGCGGAGATCGGCCGCCGCGGTTTGGCGAAGGCCGTGAACGTTTCGTTAGAGCAAAGCGAACCCGCCGAAAACCTCATGGCGGCGATTTGGATGAACTCGTCGTTCTCCGGGTCCAACCCGGTTGTTTCAAGGTCGTAAACGACGAATGATTCCCCGGCGTGCCAGCGGTCCGTCCAGATGAACGAATGCCGGCACTCGGGGCAGTTGACGCGTGTCCCCATCGCGGATTTGGGTCCGGTCAGGCTGTTTTTGCATTCGGGGCAGAAGGCTTTCATCAGCCCATCGCTTTCTCCATCAGGGTGTTCATCCGGGTCACCGTGTCGCGGGCATCCTCCAGCAGCCCGGCGGCGATGAGCGCGTTGTCGAGCAATTGCCGGGCGACGAGCTTCGCCAGTTCGGGATTGGTGTCCTTCGCTTCGGCGAGTTTCTTGACCAGCGGATGGCGCGGGTTGATTTCCAGCTCCACCTTGATGTCATCTTTGAAATTCTCATCCACGGCCTTCATCATCTGGCGCATCTGCGGGCTCATGCCATCGGCCGGAACCAGCGCGATCACCGGGCTGTCCACCAGCCGCTTGCCGCTGGCCACCGACTTCACGCGGTCGCCGAGTTCTTCCTTGAGGAAATCGCAAAGCGCGGTCGTCTGCTCTTCGGAAAGCGCGTCGCCTTCCGGCGCGTGGTCTTCCAGATCGACTCCGCCGTGGCGGATGGAGACGAGCTTCTTGCCATCGAACTCACCTAACGACTCGACGACATACTCGTCCACCGCGTCGGTGAAATAGATGACTTCCAGCCCGCGCGCCTTGAACGCCTCGATGTAAGGGCTGCTTTCGACCTGCTCGCGGCTACCGCCTACCAGATAGTAAATCGATTCCTGCCCGTCCTTCGCGCGGGAAACATAGTCCGTGAATCCGCAGACGGCGCCGGAGTCGGTTAGAGACGACTCGAAGCGCAGCAATTTCGCCAGCGCGTCGCGGTTCGGGTAGTCGGTAGCGATGCCTTCCTTGAAATAGCGGTCGAACTTCTTGTAGAAGCCGCGGTATTTCTCCGGATCGGCTTCCGCTTCCTTTTCAAACATCTTGATCACCCGCTTGCTGATGACCGCACCGAGCTTGCGGATCAGCGCGCTGTCCTGCATCGATTCGCGCGAGATGTTCAGCGGCAGGTCCGCGCTATCGACGACGCCCTTCATGAAGCGCATCCACTCGGGCAGCAGGCCTTTCGGATCGGCGTCTATCAGGACTTTCTTCGAGTAAAGCGAAACGCCGCCATCGACCTTGCCGAAGCCCATACGCTCCGGGTTTTCGCTCGGTGCGAACACCAGCGCGTTGATCGCGATCGGCGCGTCGGCGCTGAAATGCAGGCGATAGGCCGGTGCATCGAAGGCTTTGCCGGTGAACTGATAGAACGCCTTGTATTCGTCCTCGGAAATCTCCGACTTGTTCTTCAGCCACAGCGCTTCCACTTCGTTGATGCGCTTGCCATTGAGGATGATCGGGAAGCCGACAAAATTGCTGTAGCGCTCGATGAGATGCTTCAGGCGGGTTTCCTCGGCATACTCGCCGAGCTCTTCCTTCAGGTGCATCACGATCTTCACGCCGCGCGGCTGGCCGGGCGACGGCTCGATTTCGTAGCCGGTCTTGCCATCGCTGACCCAGACGAGATCCTCGCCCTCCGGCCGGTAGCTGCGGGTGTGGACCTTCACTTCGTCCGCCACCATGAACGCCGAGTAAAACCCGACGCCGAACTGGCCGATCATGTTGCCCGGCGTGCTGCCACTGTCCTTCATGTTCTTGAGAAACGCCTTGGTCCCCGAGTGGGCGATGGTGCCCAGATTCTTCACCAACTCGTCGTGGGTCATGCCGATGCCCGCATCTGAAATCGTCAGCGTCTTCGCCTCGGCGTCGGTCGTGATGTGGATTTCAAGCGGTGCGCCTGCATCGTGAATGTCTTTCTCGGTGGCCTCGATGTGGCGGAGTTTCTCCATCGAATCGGAGGCATTGGAAATCAATTCGCGGAGGAAGATTTCCTTGTCGGTGTAAAGGGAGTGGACCACCAGATCGAGCAACTGCTGGATCTCGGCCTGGAAGGTGTGTTTTTCGACGGTTGGTGCGCTCATGGGTAAAATGGGTGGTTCGATCGTGGGAACGGCCGGACCATAGCCAACTCGGGCCGGGTGTCAAAATTTCCGCTGAATTTCGGGCATCCGGCTTGTTGGCTGGCCGCTGCGCACGGTTCCTGCTTAGTCTGTCCCAGATGCAGCGGGAAAACGAGCGACTCGCCGAAGATAAAGCGGGAAACAAAAGATGGCGGCGGTGGGGACCCTTCCTCAGCGAGCGTCAGTGGGGCACGGTGCGGGAGGATTATTCCGATCATGGGAACAGTTGGGCAAGCTTTCCCCACGACCACTCCCGCCGCCGCGCCTACCGCTGGGGGGAGGATGGCTTGCAGGGCTGGACCGACCGCCAATGCCGGATGTGCTTCTCTCCCGTGCTGTGGAATGGCAATGACACGATCCTCAAGGAGCGCCTGTTCGGCCTGGGCGGCAACGAGGGAAATCACGGCGAAGACGTCAAGGAATGCTACTACTACCTCGATTCCACGCCTACCCATTCCTACACCAAGGCGCTCTACAAATACCCGCAGGCCATGTATCCTTACACGGCGATCCGCGAGAAGAACCAGGAGCTTGGCCGGACCGGCCCCGAGTTGGAGTTGGCGGACATGGGCCTGTTTGACGAAGGTAAATATTTCGACGTCGTACAGGAAGTCGCCAAGCGGACGCCCGAGGACATCCTGTGGCGGATCACGGTGACCAACCGTGGCCCGAAGTCCGCGCCGCTTCACATCTTGCCCAGCCTCTGGTTCCGTAACATCTGGAGCTGGGGGGAAAACCGCGAGTCACCTACCAAAAAGCCTGTCATCACGGCCGATGGTAAAGGCGTGCTGGCCCGGCACGAATCGTTAGGCGAATACCGCTTTCTCGTGGATTCCCCGAACTCGCGGAAAGCCGTGCCATGGCTATTCACCGAAAACGACACCAACTGCCAGACAGTCTTCGGCACGCCCAACCCAAGTCCCTACGTCAAGGACGCCTTCCACAGTTATTTGATCCACGGCCAGAAGAGCGCCGTCTCCCCCACCCCGTCCGGGACCAAGACCGCTGCTCATTTGAAATTCAACATTCCCCCCGGTGCCACCATCACCGTGCGCTGCCGGCTGCATCTGGTCGGCGAATCCAACGGCTTCAAGGCTTTCGAAAAATATGACGAAACCTTCAAGGAACGGATCGCCGAGAGCGACGAGTTCTACGAGGAAATCATCCCCAAAGGCATCTCCCACGACGAGCGCCTGATCTGCCGGCAAGGCTATGCCGGTCTGTTATGGACCAAACAGTTTTTCTACTACGTCATCGAGGATTGGTTGAAGGGCGACAACGGCGCGCCTCCCTCGCAAGCCCGTTTGCACGGCCGCAATGCCGACTGGCAGAACTTCTTCGCGCGCGACATCCTGTCGATGCCGGACAAGTGGGAATACCCGTGGTTCGCCGCGTGGGACACCGCGTTCCACATGATCCCCTTCGCGGCCTTGGATCCGGAGTTCACCAAACACCAACTCCTGTTACTGCTCCGCGAGTGGTATATGCACCCTAACGGCCAGCTCCCCGCCTACGAGTGGAACTTCTCCGACGTCAACCCGCCCGTCCACGCCTGGGCGGTCTGGCGGGTTTACAAAATCGCCGATCCCAAGGGCCAGCGCGATCTGTTGTTCCTCGAGCGCGCCTTCCAGAAACTGCTGCTCAACTTCACCTGGTGGGTCAACCGCAAGGACGTCGAAGGCCGTCACGTCTTCGGCGGGGGCTTCCTCGGGCTGGACAATATCGGAGTCTTCGACCGCTCCCACGCCCTGCCCGGCGGCGGCCATCTCAATCAGGCGGACGGCACCGCGTGGATGGCCTCGTTCTGTCTAACGATGCTCGCGATGTCCCTCGAACTCGCGCTGGTGAAACCCGCCTACGAAGACATCGCATCGAAATTCTTCGAGCACTTCGTCAACATCTGCGACGCCATCAACTCGCTCGGCGGCACCGGCCTGTGGGACAATGACGACGGCTTTTACTACGATCAGCTCATCATCAACCACAAGGAGCCCATTCCCCTGCGCATCCGTTCTCTCGTCGGGCTGCTGCCAATGTGCGCCGTGACCGTGCTCAAACAGAAGACCATCGACGCGCTGCCCGCTTTCCGGAAACGCATGGACTGGTTCCTTGTCAATCGACCCGACCTGTTGAAATACATCACCGCCCGCCGGGTAAAGGGCGACAAGAATCCGGGCCGCTGCCTGTTAGCCATTCCGTCCGAGGCCCGGCTCCGCGAGTGCCTCGCATATATGTTAGACCCGAACGAGTTTCTATCAAACTTCGGCATCCGCTCCCTCAGCAAGGCCCACGCAGCTAAACCCTTCATCTTCGTCCACGACGGCCAGCGCCACGAAGTCCCCTATACTCCCGGCGAGGCCACCACCGACATGTTCGGCGGCAACTCCAACTGGCGCGGCCCGATCTGGTTCCCTGTCAACTTCCTCATCATCGAGGCCCTCGAACGCTACGATTATTTCTATGGCGACACCTTCAAGATCGAGTATCCCACCAGCTCGGGAAACCTGGCAACCCTGCGGGAGGTTGCCATCGATCTCTGCGACCGGCTCATCGCGCTTTTCCTTCCCGACGAGAATGGCTACCGTCCCTGCTTCGGCGACGCGCCCCGCTACAGCGATGTCAGCCACTGGCGGGACCTTCTGTTATTCCACGAATACTTCCACGCGGAAACCGGCGAGGGCCTCGGTGCCTCGCACCAGACCGGCTGGACCTCGCTGGTCGTCCGCCTCGTCCGCGAACGCCGGGAGAAACTCGTGCACACCTTCGCCCCGCGTCCCACCGCCGCACTGACGGACTCGGTGCCGTAAGCATCTGAAGTGCAGTGGCACAGCGCACCACCGGCAATAAGCCGTTTTATCCCGCGCTTTCAGCGACCCCGTTCATTTGTCCGGGAATGTGAAATTATGGGCGTTTGAATTGATCTGGCCTTTTCACACCAATCATGACCTAACCAAACAGAAGCATTAAAATGAATATCATGCCTATAATAATCCCTACAACGACATACCGTATTCCATAAGGAGTTTGCATGATAGAAATTTCCTCAAGCCCGCCGCAAATAATCCGGCACCTGGTCGCGCTGCGAAGCCGGTGGAATGGCCGCGCTGGCAAACGAAATCACCGCGCCCACACCCGCGGCGTGGGCACCGCCTAACCGCGGCTCCACTTCGAACTCGGGGAAGCGGTACCGCGCGCGCAGCCGCAGCCAGCAATTGAAACAGAAGGCGGTCATCAGCAACCCTAGCAGCACGGCCGCCGGAACCGCGGCCTGCAGGGCCAGGTCTTGCAACCAGGCGAACTTCGCGGATTTCGCAGCGGCCTTTTTGCTAACAAAGCTGACCGGACTGGCAGACGCGGCAAGCGGGGCGGTTTCTCCGGCGATCATGCGTTCCATCCAATAGATGCGGATCGACATCTGGACGAGGAACTTCTCGAACTGCTCGGCGGCCTTGGTCCGTTCGAACGCCTGCATCACGGAACTCTCCAAGGCCCGGCGTTGTTCAGCGGCGGAGACCGAATCGGTTAGCGAGGGGCTGAGATAGACGACGGAGCGCTGAGGCGCTCCCAAGTAATAATAGACGACGGCGGCGGGCCGCCCTTCGGAAAAGAAGCGCTCGATCATTTCCTCCTCGCGGACCTCGCTCGGGATCTCCTGATCGCCACCGATGACGTAAACAAAGAGGTCGATGGAAGAATCGCTGGCGTGATAGTCGAGGAAGCCGAGGCGGTCCTGATAGTCGGCGGGACTGAGCAGGTTCTGCGGATCGATCAGGAAAGTCTTGGGGCGCTCGGCGAAATAGGCGGAAAGAAATCTCCCTTCGATCTCGGGCGATTGCGTGAAATCGCCGGCGATTTCCTCAGGCAGGGGCGGCTCGAACTGAAGCGGTTCGGCGGCGGGAGTTTCAGTCTCATCGGAATCAGGGTCGCTGGCGAGAAGGAGTCCGCCGGGGACCCAGCCGATGGCCTCAAGTTCCTTACGTTCGTTGCCATTCCAAGCCGGCAGCGCCGGGACGCCGTAAGCCAGCGCACTGATAGTTAGAACGGCGGCGACGGTTAGGAATTTCACCGGATCACCTCCGGGGTTTCTGCCTCATCCGCGACATGCCGGTGACCTGCTCGAATGCGGTGGACCCGATCGCCCAACTGCACGGGCGGGACGACCTTGCGCTCGAAGTGTTCCGGATCGCGGCGGGCCTGGCGGCTGCGCTTGCGGAGGATCCCGTCGAGGTGGCCCAGCGCCCTGACAATGCCGTCGGCATAGCGCCCTTCCAGCCAGTAGGCATGGGCACGGGACAGGCAGTCGAAGGTGTCGGATTCTTCGAGAAACGGATCCAACAGATAACCGAAAACCATGCCGGCGGCCTTGGACTCCGGATCGATGGTGATGAGGATGCCCGCCGCGTTGGGTTTTTCCACGGGCACGTCCTCGAACGCGGAGCGGTTCAACAGCCAGAAACCGAACTGCCGCATGTTCGCGACCTCGCCGAGCGAGCCGGTGTAAATCGCGACGAATAGCTGCGGGAAGCGGCGGGTGATTTCCTCCATCGCCGCTTCGACCCGCGGGCGATCACCACGGCGGAGGATCCCGGCGCTGTCGGTCAGGCAGCGGATCCTCACATCCTCAGCGCCGAACTGGTTGTCCGCGTCGGCGAGCGTGAATCCACAATGCGGGCAGGACGCCGCGGCTCGGTGGATTCGCTGGACACAACGGGGGCACTTCATGATTGCACAGACGCATTCTTCTACGAGACGGGCCGTAGTTCGTCAAAGCGAATCATTAGGAAAGCCGGAATAATTTCCGGTTATTGCGGCGTGGCTTGGATCCTGAAGAACTGGTTCGCGCCGACCCCTGGCGGCGGGACGTAGGTCACGGTGACCCATTCGTAGTCGGTCCCCGGAATGTCCTGCGTGGTGATGCCGGTGATGTCGGGAGCGGCATCGGTCCATAACAGAAGATTTTCCGTAACCCTGACGCTGTAAACCGCGCCAGCCGGGATCTTGTGGGCCCGGTAACTGAGGGTGACGCTGCCATCCGCGGCCCGCTCCAGCGGCACCGGGATGATGTCGTAGGCCAGCGGATCCGCGCCGAAGGCGAATTCCGCAAAGTTGGTCAGACCGTCACCCTCCGGGTCGATGTCGGGAGACTGGAGGTGATGGATACCGGGAAACCAATCCTGCGCCCATTGGTCGAAGGGGG
The DNA here is from genome assembly GCA_041739215.1 of Akkermansiaceae bacterium. Classification (GTDB taxonomy): domain Bacteria; phylum Verrucomicrobiota; class Verrucomicrobiia; order Verrucomicrobiales; family Akkermansiaceae; genus Luteolibacter. Next base: position 31,032 of record JBGSOI010000033.1, on the reverse strand, counting down.
GCACCGGGTCGGGATCGCTGCCGAGCGCGACGATCTCCGGCTCCGTTAGGACGCGGGTGAAGATGCGGATTTCATCGAGGCTGCCTTCATAGCTGGCTGCGGCGGAACCGGGCGTGGCCCCGATGGAGATGAAGGGATTCTGGTCCAGCAGGGCGGTGCCGCCAGGGACTGACGCTTCCTGCACCCCGTTGACGTGGATCTTCAATTGGCCTGCGAGAGTCCGAGTGACGACGACGTGGGTCCACTGGCCGGTGTTCACGGAACTGGAGCCATGGACCACAATGTTAGGACTGGTGCCCTGGCCCGTCTGGAAGCTGACGCGGTTGAAGCCCGCCGCATTGCGGGTGCCGGCGATGACGAAGTCGCGGGCAGCGCCGGGGACATCGGCGAAGAAGATCGAGGCTCCGGCGGGCGGCGCGTCGGTTAGAGGGAAGACGGCTGTGGTTTTCAGCCAGAACGAAATGGAGAAATCCGCGCTGACGGGGTTGGGAAGGGTCACGCGTTCGTCCGTGTTGTCGAAGTCAAGCGCGCCACCGAAACGGCCCGCGACCCAGTCGCCGGGCTCCATGGCCACCAGGGTGCCCTCGTTGTTTCCCGAGAACGAACTGTCCGCCGCCACGCTGCCGGAGCCATCGTCGAGTTTCAACCAGGCGACGAAGTCCTGATCCGCCACATTCTGGGAGAACGTGGCGGACTCGTAGTTCCCCTGCCCGGCCACGTTCACCGCGCTGGTGGCCGGGAGCTTCACGCTCACCGTGCCGAAGCCGGCGGGAGTGACTGATAGAACGTAATCCGCGCCACTGCCGGCAAGGCCGCTGGCGGAACCGTTGGTGATCTTGAAATCGCCGGTGGTCAGACCGGTGACATCCTGATTGAAATGAACATTCACGATGAAAGGGCCGGTCGCCGCGGACGGGGTCGAGAGCGTGACCGACGGGGCAGCGGCGAGACTGTTGATCCATTCGGTTAGCAATTGCACGGCCGCATCATCCACGACGTGCTTGGCGATCGGCGGCATCTTGATTTCCGTGAGTGTCCCGAGTCGGGCCAGCATGATCGAGTGGGCAGGTTCACCGGGCGAAATCACGTGGTTGAGAGGACTGCCGTAGCTGGTTTCCAATTCGCCGTTGATGAGACCTTGCTCAGCCAGCGGAGTGGTGTAGCGCGCGTCGAAGTAAGCGCGGACGCCGCCGGGCATGTGGCACTGGGAGCAGTTGGAATCGAGATACGAGCGCACCCGGTCGGTCAGGCTGGCGGTGGATTCGGCGACGTGGTGGCTTTTCAACATCCACGGCACGAGGTCCGCGCGGTAGGTGCTGTCGAACCAGCCGAGCGCGCCGAGGGTTTCCAACTGGTTGGCGGTGCGGCCGGTGAGCGGATACGTTAGATCGCCGTTGAGCTGGTTGGTTTTCACACCGAGGATGTAGTCGGCATTGCCGTTGTGACAGACCCGGCAATCGTTGCGGCTCGGATAGCCCCAAGTCTGCTGGCGAGTGCCACCGCCGGCGGTGGCGATGTCGATGACTTCGCTGGCGCCGTCAGGCAGGAGATCCGCCTCAAGACCGTCGGCGCGCCATTTGTAGGTGACGCCATAGGGCTCGCCGATGTTAGGGACGACGACGAAGCGGGTTTCCAGCCTGCGGAGGATGGCCGGGTTGGTGTCATCGACCGGCAGCGCGAAGTGTTTGATGAAAACGGTGCCGGGAGGGAAGGTCCAGTTGCCCTCCGGATGAAAAGTGATTTTTTCAACCGGCGAATCATGCACGCCGTCGTTAGGAAGCGCGACCCAGCGGAGTTTCTCGGCGGCATCCGACCACAGCGGGGCATTCACGCCGTAGGGGACGACGCCCGGTGCGGGGGTCAGCGTCGCGAGGTCGGTGAACGCCCCGGTCTGGGAAAGCAGCAGCGGCGGATCAACCACCGGGATGACCGCCACGAAAGGATCGCTGCCGTAGAGGAATTTCGACACGGGCAAGGCCTGGTCCACGATCCGCACTTCGTCGAAGTCCGTGCTGGCCACCCAGTCCGCAAAGTTCCCGCCGTAGGCTCCACGGCCCACGGACCACACACCCGACTGGAGATTCCCTACGTAGCCGGTGGCTTGGGCGAGCTGGTTGTAGGTGGAGGTCGTGGGATCGTAGCGGTGAACGGTCACGGTGCCGGCCGCCACGTTGCCGACGATCGCCAGATGATACCATTGATTGGCGGTGAATTCGGTGTTAGTCAGCAACTTCAGAGGCACCGTGGTCCATTCGTTGGTTGCCGGATTGACCGTGCGGACGTTGAAAAAAAGATCACCGTTGGTTAGAGGAAACAGGGTGGCACCGGCGTCGTTCCGGCCCCAGCGCATGAGCCGGAACGGCTGCAAGGCGGGACCATCCTCACCGTCGTTCGGCGGGGTCGTGCCCGTGGTGCCGTCCATGCCGATGAATGTCTGATAGCCGCCGCCGAGCGAACCGGTATCCGGCCGGAAACTGATCTCGACCGTGAAGTCGTTCATCACTCCCAGCTTCGCCGCGGTGTAAAGATCGCCTGCACCATTGCCCGGCCGGCCATCCCCATCTCCGAACGCCATGTGGACGCCTTTCGTGTTCTCGGGAAACCCGGTGGGATTCAACCCGCTGCCCGGGATGTAAGTCACGTTCGCGCTCGAGTTCACCTCGTCATCGTAGGCGAGCAACGGCACTCCCCCGCTCACCGAGTTGCCGGCCGCGTTGTCCGGATTGTCGGAAACGTAGCCGGAGGTGTTAGTCTCCGCCTGGTCTTCGAAGCGGAACCAACCGGCCTTGCTCGCGGTCGTCGCGGTGATCGATGCCAGCTTGAAAAACCGCCCGCGGGCACCGGTGCCGTTGATCTTGATGAAAACCGGCTCGCCCGCGGCATCGCTGCCGATGGTCGAGGTGCCGCTGTAAACGCTGCCGCTCGGCATGTCGGTTAGAATCTCGTTGGTGGCCGCCGTGCCGTCGAAAACATGCGCCCGGATGTGGCTGGTCACGTTGTCCACCGTCAGGTATTTCCCGACCAATGACGGATGATTGGCTCCCCGATAGATGAAGCCACCGACGATGCAGTTGTCGATGCCATGGGCCACGTCCCAGATCGGCTCGGTCAGCGTGCCGATGATCGGCGACGGGACCACCGGCGGCTGCGGGCCGGTCGGGCGCGCGATCCTCCCTTCGCGGAAAGGCCAGCCGTAGTTCGCACCGGGCGTCAGAATGTCGAGCTCCTCGCGCGTGTCCTGCCCGCTCTCCGCCACCCAGGTCAGGTTGCTGACCGGATCGTGAGAGAACCGATAGGGCTGGCGCAGACCGATGGCGTAGAACTCCTCAAGCCTGCTCCCCGAGACATCGTTGAACGGATTGTCGCCGGGGATCATGTAGTTCGCCGTGAAACTATCAGGCCAGCCGGCGGGCATCGGGCGCTGCGTCGGCTGGCGGCGGATCGCGTGGCTGCTGGGTTTCTGATCGACGTCGATGCGCAGGATTCCCGAGAACAGCCGCTCGTTGATTTTCTGGCCGACGTTGTACTCGTCGTTCGCCCCGCCCTCGTCGCCAATAGCTACGTAAAGATAGCCGCCGATGAAGGCCATGCAGCCGGAATCGTGGAACTGCTGGCGGTCGTATTGCTGGATGAGGATTTGTTCGCTCGCCGGATCCGCCACCTGGGTGCCGTCCTGCACCGTGAAACGCGACAACCGCCAATAGGCCTCGCTGCCATTTCCGCCCGAAGGTTTCCACTTGTAGGTGATGTAAACGTAGCCGCGGTTAGGCGATCCCGGCTGGCCGAATTCGGGGTGAAATACCAACCACGTCATGCCGCAGTCGCTGCTCGTGAAGACCTGGCTGCGGAGGTCGAGAAAAGTCTCGGTCACGGCCGCCGAAGGAACATTCTCGAAGAGGAAAATCCGTCCCTCCTTGGCGACGCACAGCAGTTTGTTAGTCCCCGGATAGGGTGCGAGGTGCATGGGCAGGTTGATGTTGATGCCGGTGAAGGTCTCCTGCACCGTCCAGACACTGCCACCGGTTGGCTCCTCTGTCGGGAATGTGCCGTTGAGAAACGGACCGATCGCCGCCGGCCCGTCGAGCCCGGGAGTTCCTGCCAGCGCGGTGCAGGTGGCAGCCCCCCCGAAAGCAATTGCCATGAAAAACCGGAGCAGGACGGATGAGCCTTCGCGGACGCGGGAGAACAAGGACATTGCAGAGCGGGTTTGAAAAAAAATGCGATCGCCGGGCGGACTTCCGTTGGGCCGGCGCGATGAAGACTACGTCAATTTTCAAACAATCCAAAAACCCCCCAAATGAGGGTGCCCCCACGTTGCCAGTCATGACAAAACTGCCACGGCTCGTTCCAGTTGGGGCCAGCCTTGCGCCCTGATTTCCACTCCTCCCTCTCCCCTGATCCACACACTCGCCCTGTGACCGAAAAATTGAATGACCTTCCGGAAAAGCCACCGGGGCCAGACATCTGCCATTTTGCCCCTGCAAAAGCCGCGAAACCTACGAAATCTGGTGCGAGCCATTCCACCTCGGCCGCGCGAAACCGGAGACTACGGAGCAACTGAGCGCTCGCGCTTCAAGCGATAACCGGGACGCATCAAAGGACATGCTGTTTGTGTCTGCAGAGCCGAAGCTGTAACAAGCGAAAGCCGCTGAACTCCTTGGAATTCAACGGCTTTCATTGGTTGCGGGAAGAGGATTTGAACCTCTGACCTTCAGGTTATGAGCCTGCCTAAAACGCTGATTTGGTGCTAGTTGGAGATCTTTTTAGCCCGAATTCGGGCTAAGTCAAGCTTTGCTATGAGCACCCATTATTCACAGTGATTGTTCACGGTCATTTGGAACCACTCCGAACCGATACCGGATAAACCCTGAGAAATCCCCAATTTGGAACCGATTGGCTTTTGGTGAGAACACTCAAGCCAATGAAACATACCCAGACCGAGCCAAGCTCCACATCGTTCACTGCCACGCCCCTGCCCCATCCCATTGATTTGCTGCGACTGCAGCAATCAGGCGAAATGCCTCCGATTTCCGCAAAATTCCTCTACGAGAGACTCCAGCAGGCGATGGCTGACCGAACTGACGGCATCGAACTATCCGCCGCAGAAAGTCAACGGTTCGTGGAGAACCGCACCGTGATTCGCCGGGTGAAGAGAGAACTTGAGTTGAGAAACTACCTTTTGCTGGAAATCCATCAGGCGAGACAGTGGCGGAACCAGTATCAGTCGTTGGAGGACTTCGCTCGAATCGAGGCTGGGATTGGCGAGTCGCAACTCAGGAAGTGCATCGACTCTGCAACAGTCATGATCGACATGGTCGAAGCCGGTATGGAGCACATTGCTCCTAAAGGGCGACAGGTCGAAGAAATCATCAAAGTTCCCCGGAGTCACCGGCCCGAAGCGTGGCGGCACGTCTTACAGGTTTTTCAGCGCGATGGCCGGTCCACAGATACCACTATAAATGCCCTTCGCGACTATTGCCGAGATCGAGACCTTACCTGGGGGCGGCGCAAACCAAATGGGTCCAAAAACATCGGATTACCCAGTCTCGTTCGGGTGAGCGGCAGAATTCTAAATAAAACGCGAGACGGCAGGCAGAAGCCAACCGATACCGACTGGGTGGGAAATCTTACGAGTTCTGAAGCGCAGGTTTTGAACAGCCTTCATCAGGGCAAGGACCCACAGGAGGCTGATTTGAGTCAAAACGCTGAAATTCCTGTCTCCAAGATTGTTCAAGTTCTCACATCAATCGCTTCGAGTCATGTCGATGAATCAATTTCGATGAGAATGGCTGCCGTATTGAGTCTTTTTTCCGAGATGAGTCCGATCCTTGCAAATCAGCTTCACCAAGTCGCTATGGTCGGTCTGTATGATCTTTATCAACAGCTAATCGCCGAAGAGTTCTCGAAAAGTGGCGATGTTTGAGTGATCACTCAAACAATACCAGCGGACTGGTTGTAGGCGGAATTCCGCTGTGCCCATGACACCCGGACCGACAGAAGGTAGAGTGTTTGGACTAAGGAGAGCTCAAGGCAGATGCATGTACTGCTATGAAAAACACGGGGGCTCAAGGAGCCCCTGGAGGTTAAATTAGTCCCTTGCGGATCGCCTTACTGACGGCGGCTGCGATGTTAGGAACTTGGAGTTTCTCGTAAATATTGGCCGTGTAGAGGGCCACTGCGCTGTAACTTACGCCGAGTTCGGTGGCGACGTCCTTTTTGGCATAGCCCATCGCCATCAACTCCAGTACTTCGCGCTCACGTTTACTTAACGGATTGTCCTCGCCGGTGCCTTTGTCTTGAAATGCCTTGAGGACGAGGCGGGAAAGCTGGGGATCGATCACCGTGCCGCCTTCGTGGACGTCGAAGATGGCCTGGCGCAGCGCGGCCAAAGGCGTGTCCTTCAGGACGTATCCGACGACACCGAGCTGGATGGCTTCCAGAGTGGTCCGATAGTCGTCATTGCTGGTGAGGACAAGGATTCCAGCCTGCGGGGCTGCTTTGCGCAGGAAGGGAATCAGGGTCATGCCACTTTTCCCGGGAAGCTTCAAATCCAGCAGGATCACATCAACCCGGGGAGGTTTGGCTGACTGGAACGCCTGGCAACAATCCTCGGCGCTACCGAAAATGCCGCTGCATTCCATTCCTTCGCTGATGGTGATGATTTCCTGAATGGACCTTGCATAGGCCGGGTTGTCCTCGACGACGGCGATCTGGATCGGGGGTTTCATGATTTGACGTTTCGACTGAAGGTGAGAATCACACGGGTGCCTTCCCCCGGACGGCTGCTGACTTCGAGGTGCCCGCCGAGGACCTTGGCCCGACTTTCGAGACGGCGGCATTTTGCCGATCCATTGGGCATTCCCCGGCCATTGTCGGCGATTTCCAGCGTCAGATTCGCCCCCGTCCGCCGGGTGAGGATTTCGACGGCGGTCGCACCCGCGTGTTTGATGATGTTGTTGAGTGCTTCCTTATAGAAGAGCAGGAGGTTCCACTTGGTGGATGGGTTAAGCGCGTTGAAGCTGCGGACGTTTTCCAGCGAAAAATGGGCGGGTATGGTGCCGAGGATCCGGTTGCCCACCTGGGCAAATTGCTCGGTGACGTCGCCATCCTGCGCCTCGCTCTCAATGAAGCGAATGAAATGCTTGGTTTCTTTGGTCGTGAGCTGCGCGCTGTCGATCAGATTGAGCAGCAGGCGGGATTGAGTCGTGCTCGGCTCGCGGATGGTCTCCTTAAGCAGTTCGGCGGTATGTGCGATGCTGCTGACATTGGCACCGATCTCGTCGTGGAGGTCGCAGGCGATGCGCTCGCGCATCTTCGCCGCGCGGCGGTGTGCGGCCACCCGCACCAGCCACACCATTTGGGCCATCGCGACGATCACTCCAATGCCGATGAACAACCACAACATCAGGCGCTTCTCGTCCCTGCTCCGGGCCGTTTCCGAAGCCCGCCATAGTCCCCTTAGCTGCTGCGTGAGTGCCACCCGTTGATAGAACTGGGTGATCCACTGGCGCAGCGGGAGAATTCTTCCTTCACTGACGAGACCGTCGGTTAGCAGTTCAAGTCCCGTGGTTTCGGTTACGGCGCCCGGTGCCAGAACCGGCAAGCCGCCGGAAACCAACCGCCCGTCCTCCAGCAACTCGATCTCTCCCAAGTTGATCTCGACCAGATCCTTGCTGCGGGAATCGCGCAGGCCGTCCTTCAAGGTGATTCGAACATAGCGGCCGGGCGTTGGATTGAACTGCTGCATCCAAGGCCCACCGCCGGGTTGCTGGGTCAAGTGTGTCTGCTCGTAAACCACCCTCGCATCGGAAAAATCCGGGATCGTTGCCAGCTCCAGCCGGATGGCCTGCGGAAATCCGACTCCAATCGTCAAGGGATAGTTGTGCTGAATCGTCCGCACGACAGGCCAGAGCCGGAATTCGTCGATCCGGTGTTCCCTGCCCAAATCCATTTCAAGCCGCACTTGGTCCCCAGGACTACGGAAACTTTTGGTCGGGTCGTTGAGATCGTGATGGATCGGCGAGTAAAGAGAGAAACCATCAGTCAGGCAAACCGGCGCCCAGACATCGTAAAGGTTGTATGATGAGGAGGTCGTCACTTTCCCGTGTAAAGCGACGTTCCGATCACCCGCAAAGGCGAACACCTCGCTCAATGCCACCACGTGGGAGGTCAACCACCAAGTCGGGTTCCGGGGGCGCCGGGTCACGGTAATCCGCAGCCCGCGGGTTGGAACGGGGTTTGCGCATGGGAACAACTGGGGCCCCATCCCGGACTCTGGATAGTCAGTTTCAAGATGGTTCGCGATCATCTCCACCGATCCATCCGGTAACAACCGCTCAAGTGAAAAGCGGAGGGGAAAACCAAAACTTTGCTTGGTGTTGTCTGCCGCGGTGTAGGCGGCGGGCAACATCGCCACCAAATCGATTGTCTCAATTTTCGGGAAATGGATCTCAATGGCTAACGGCGTCTCCGGGAGATCGTCCCAGCTGGATGCGTAGCCCAGCGTCCAAGGAGACGAATTGGTCGAATTCAGCGGCAAGGCTGAAATAATTTCCCCAATGCGATCGATGTCCCGCACAACCGGCTCGCTTTCGTAGAAGATCGGCGAACGGGCGACAGCCGTTAGAGGAAGACATGCGATTGACGTGGCTGCGAGCGCCAGAAGCCTCCACAGCTTGCCGCACAACACCCCTCGAAACGGAAGTGCGGGAAACGTGGGAATGGCTAAAACAAAAATCATCGGATTGTGTCGGACCTGCCGTCCGTATGGCGAATTCTGACAACCACGGCCAGCAGTATATTCGGAATCAAATCGTTGGTCCGATCATCTGCGACGACTCCCCCACTGGACCGTTTCGTCTCTAGAGATTTCTGCTGCCCACGGAAAGAAGGATCTTGGAAATCGGTCAGACTGGTTGATTGACCATATTGTGGAGCATGGGATCACGGATATTGTCTTGGCCTACTCAGTTGCTAAAACCTTCGGGGCTTGGCACCACTACGCCGGCTTCTCAAGAGGCTGCCAACCCTGAAGCAAACAAAGCCGGCGACTGACAAAACCCGATGAGAAAAGCAATATTAGGCTTACTGGCAATGACATTGCTTTGCGCCAGGGCGTTCTCCCTCGCGGCCGGACCCGCGTGGCCAGACATCAAGGTCGAGGTGCTGGCCAGCCAGCCGGTCACGGCGGCGCATAGTCTAAAGGAGCAGGCGGACGGTTTCCAACGGTTGGCCATCACGATTTCAAATCAAGGACCGCAGCCGGTGACGATTGAAAAGATCACCGTTCACATTCCGGTGGCCGATCATTTCTCGGATGATTTGGAAATGGTTTATGGCGGCAGTTGCATGGGTCGCACTCACTTGCTGCGCCACAACATCGCCACGCAAACCAAGCAAAGTTCCAGTAACATGTATGAAATGGTGCGGCTAGCGAACGGGACCTACCTGTTCGCAGGATCGTTGTCGTGGCGTATTTTCATGCCCAATTTCAAGCTGAAGGATGGCATCTTCGAGATCTGGTCCAACGGCGAAGGCAAACAAATCAAGCCGGGCGAAACCATTCATTACGAACAGATCGTGCTTCGGCACGCGGAGAACTGGGTGGATCTACTCAATCAGTTCGGAACCGCAATCGCTGCGGAGAACGGCATCAGCAAGCTCAAGAAGGTGGATTTCAAAGGCTGGGCCACGTGGGACTACTATGCCTATGTGTTCTCGGCAGAAGATATCCATGACAATTTTGAGAAGCTCAAGACCTTGAATCCTGATGCAAATTTGGTCCAGATTGACGCAGGTTGGTATGCGGCCCGCGGCGATTATACGTCGGTTCGACCCGACCTGATCGGCGGGATGAAAGGAATAGCAGACCGCATCAAATTCGCAGGGATGATCCCAGGGATTTGGATTGATGGATTCCGAGCCAACTCGACTTCTGAGGTCTGTATAAAACACCCGGAATATTTCCTGCATGATCAGGATGGAAACATGATCATAGAAGTAAGGCGGCCGGAGGGCGCTGACCGGGATCGTGTCTATTTCGACTATTCGCACCCCGGCGCCCGTGCCCACATCGCTGCGTGCATCCGTGTGATCAGACAGGACTGGGGTTTCCCATACTTCAAGGTCGACTTCCTGCGCTTCGGCCTGAATCAGGAGATCATGCTCAACAAACCAGAGGTAAAAAGTATCAAAGCCCACGATCCAACCATCACGGACGTGGAGCGAATGCGCTTAGGGATGAAGGCCATGCGTGATGCGGTGGGGTCTGAAAATTATTTATTGGGATGCTCAGCCGTTTTTGGACCCTGCATCGGCCTCGTTGACGGGATGCGCACCGGCGGCGACATCAGCCCGAGATATGATGCCTTCCCCGAGCGCTGCCTCGCCAACCTCGGCCACTTCTATCTGAGCGGAAAGGTCTTCAATGGCGATGCCGACTACCTCGTCTTCCGCGAGGCCATCGACGAAGATGGCAAGGTATCTAAAGAGAAGGTCAAACACGGCGGCAGCATGTCGATAAACGAGGCGCGAATGTGGGCGGACTTCAACAAACTTTATGGCAACTGTCGATTGAGTGGTGACAACCTGATGACACTGCGTCCCGAACGTCAGTCGCTGGTTAAAGAGGTTTTCAATTACCCGTCCATGGATGAAACTGTTCCGTTGGATCTCTGGCGGCATGGCACTCACAAAGGCGATGGCTTCGAGTTGATACTCGCGCGGAAAGGAAGAGACATCCACCTGGGCGTCTTCAACTGGAGTGACGAATCCAAGGAATATGAGTTGGCAGCTTTCGGAATGACCGGCCCCGTCAAACTGGAGGGACGCCATTCCACGATCTTCAAATACGCCGGAACGGACTCCTTCTCCCAACTTTGCCAAAAGCTTCAAACTCGATGAAATTGACGATGCCATATTCACTTCAGCGCTTGTGGCCCAATCCAACGGATGGCCCCGCAGTCGTGAAAGATCACACCGATCCCGGTGTTAGCGAAAAACCTCACTTAGAAACAAAAACTCTACAATCACAGCACCCGCAAACCATGAGATATTTCCTCCCCATGACACTCGCCGCCGGCATGGCCGCCGCACAAACGGCCGATCCCGGCGAAGCCCCCGTCAAGGCGCCCTTTGTCAAGCAGGAGGATTCTCTTTGTGTCAACGATTGGTGGAATCGTCCCGCCAACCCCATCATCGACCTCAAGGTTCCGCGTGATCAGGTCGTGGCATTTGGAATTTACACCGTTCAAAGCCGCATTCTCAAACTGACTGCACAACTCTATCCTCTCTATCCAAAAGAGAGCCGCGAAGTCCGTCTGGAAGTCGAGAAGAACGGTGCCTGGACCGAAGTCGGACGGAAGAACGTCAACGATCTTGGCTGGTCCACCACCTTCCGGGTCGAAAACTGGGATGATACCACGGACACCAAATACCGCTTGCTGCATGGAGAAAAGTCCTCATTCGAGGGACTCGTCCGCAAGAACCCTGGCAGCAAGGACGAGATCACGCTCGCCGCCCTATCCTGCAACTCCAACAAAGACCGCGGCCTCCGTCCGGAATTCACCCGCAACATCAATCATCAGGATCCAGACCTTGTTTTCTTCGCCGGTGACCAGTCATACGACCACACCGAACACACCGCCGCCTGGCTGAAGTTTGGTCTCGCCTTCAGGGAAACCTTCCGCAACCGCCCCAGCATCACTCTCCCTGACGATCACGACATCGGCCAAGGCAACCTCTGGGGTGAAGGAGGAAAGATCGCAAAAGCCGAAGCCGGCCACGACGGCGGGTATTTCTATCACCACGAGTATGTCAAAATGGTCGAGCGGCAGCAGACAGCCCACCTGCCTGATCCTTACGACCCGGCTCCCGTTGAACAAGGAATTGGTGTCTATTACACCAATCTTATGTTAGGAGGCATTGATTTCGCCATTATTGAAGACCGCAAATTCAAAACCGGACCACTCGGACGGCACCCGATGACCGGACCACGCCCGGATCACATTCTCGATCCGAAATACGACCCCAAGGTCATTGACACACCCGGTCTCCAGCTTCTCGGCGAGCGTCAGGAAAAATTCCTCGGCGACTGGGCAGGACAACGCGATGGCGTTCGGATGAAAGCAGTGCTGTCGCAGACCGGTTTCTGCGGCGGAGCGCATCTTCACGGGAAGCTCACCAACCGTTTGCACGCCGACCTTGACTCCAACGGCTGGCCCCAAACCGGCCGTAACAAGGCGCTTGAACTCATCAAAAATGCAAACGCCGTCCACATCGCCGGGGACCAGCACATCGCCACCCTCGTCCACCACGGCATCAAGGAATATCGCGACGGCCCCTGGGCTTTCGTGGTCCCCGCGATCATCAACAATTACTACGGCCGCTGGTGGTGGCCGGAGGATGAAAAGCCGGGGAACAATTCCGTCCCCGGTTCGCCCCTGCCGTGGACGGGTGATTACCTTGATGGATTCAATAACAAGATCAGCATGATTGCTTACGCCAATCCGGATCCTGAGCGCTCGAAATTCACCGACAAGCCTGCCGACGAGAAAAACTCCAGTGCGAGACAGGAAGGTTGGGCAGACGGATACGGTTTGATTCGCTTCAGGAAATCTTCAGGTGAGGTCACTTTCGAGTGTTGGCCACGTTTTGCCGATGTCACCAAGCCCGGAGCCAAACAATTCCCCGGTTGGCCGGTGACGGTGAAACCATGATGAATATGGAAAAGCAATGGCTGGTATGATCCCTTTTAACTCCTGAATCCAAAACCATCATGAACCCCACACCCAACATTGACCGTCGAAGCATTCTCAAGCTTCTGGCCGCATCCACCGCCGCTCCTTTGATTCTTCCAGGAAGACTCTTCGGAGCGGATGCCCCATCGAACAAGATTACCCTCGGGTGCATCGGCGTTGGCTGGCAGGGAGGCGGCAATTTGAAATCATTCCTCAATGAGAGCCAGTGCCAGGTGGTGGCCGTGTGCGACGTCGATGAAGCCCATCTCAAGAAAGCCATCGACATAGTCAACCAGCACTATGGCAACAATGATTGCAAAGGTTACAAGGACTACCGCGAGCTGCTTGCCCGCAAGGACATCGACGCAGTTGCCATTTCCACGCCGGATCACTGGCACGGCATCCAAGCCATTGCGGCCGCGAACGCCGGCAAGGACATCTTCTGTGAGAAGCCGCTTTCCAAAACCCTCGGCGAGGGCATCGCCATGGTCGCTGCCGTCCAGAAGAACCAACGCATCTGGCAGACCGGTTCTTGGCAGCGCAGTGTGGCCTCGTTCCGCTGGGCCGTGGAGCTCGTGCAGAACGGCTATCTCGGAAAAGTCACCCGTGTCGAAGTCGGCCTGCCCTCGGGCCACTCGGATTTCGCAGAGACGGGCAGCGACCTCCCCGACGGCCCCGTCCCTGCCGGCGTGGACTACGATCTCTGGACAGGCCCGGCGCAGATGCTGCCCTTCAATCCCTCCCGTTTTCACAAGAACTGGCGCTGGAACTACAACACCGGCGGCGGCCAACTCATGGACTGGGTCGGCCACCATGTCGATATCGCGCACTGGGGACTCGCCAATCCGAAATACGGCTGCGGCCCGGACGATACCGTCGGCCCTCTGGAACTCTCCGCCACCGCCGAGTTTCCCGCCGCAGACGCGGTTTGGAACACCGCCACAAAATTTCGCATCGAAGCCAAATATCCCAGTGACATCGAGATGGTCATCGCCGGCGGCGACAACAAAATCAAGGGCGGAGCCAAATGGATCGGACCTAACGGCTGGATTAGTGTGAATCGCGGGAAATTCGAGGCATCGGATGTCCAATTGATTCGGGATATCCAAAAGCTCGACAAAAGTGGCGAGCTGGAAATCGCCCTCTATCGGAGTCCGGGCCATTTCCGCGAGTTTCTCGACTCCATCAAGTCGCGCAAACGCACGCAGACCCCGGTGGAAATCGCCAACCGCTCGCAGACCCCCGGCCACCTCGGCTACATCGCCGCCCGCACCGGCCGCAAGCTGAAGTGGGACGCCGTCAAACAGGAAATCATCGGCGACGCGGAAGCCAGCGCGATGATGCAGCCGGAAATGCGTGGTCCTTGGAAGATCTGATAAAAAAGCAGGGAATGTGGCTTTGCGACGAGGCCACCGATTTCGGGGTGGGAAGGTAACTGGATCTCGTCAGGGCTGGGCGGGCGGCAGTTTGGCAGGCGGGTTCACTGCTTTGAGGTGGGTCCCAGCGAGGTCAAAGGTGCCTTTGACCTCGCGGGGCAGCCGGAAGCGCAGGAAAGTTTCATTCTTAAACGGGGTGCTAATCTCAAACTCAAGGCTGTGCTCCTGCCATTGATCGGTGAGCGGAATCGCATCTTTCTTTGCGACGATGCGCGGGCCGTCGGTTGTCGAAAAATCGACCGAGTCGGCCACCTCGAAATCCACTGATAGACCAGGCGTGCCGCGGACCCGGAAGTCAAGTTGGTAGCGGCCGCGATCGAGTGTGGCCCCCTTGCCCAGTGAAAAGCGAAGGCTATCTCCTTTTCGGCCGAAGTCACCGGAGACGCGGATGACGCGGTGACCGACCGAGCCCGCCACGGAGCTGTCAGCGTGGATCTCTTTGTCCAACCCTTTGGGATTCCCCTCGAGCGTCCAGTAACGCCAGGGATTGATCAGTTCGATCTTCGGGTCAGGAGTCCACGGCGTGACGGCCTTCACCGGAGGCAAGGGCGGGGTCTTCACCGCCAGCAGTTCTTCCGGCACCTTGTAATGGAGGCTGTCGTCGAAGGCTGGACTATCAAACTTCACATGTTTCAAAGTGGCTTCCCTCGGTGCCTGGCCGACGCCGATGAAACCGAGGGGATGCCAGCCACCGCGGAAGTAGTTCTCGATGGCGAATCGTGCGCTGGGCAGCATTCCGCCCTGCCGGTCGAGGAGGGCGAGGGCCACGATGTATTGCCCTGGCTTGATGTCCGTTGGCAGCGGGGCGAGTCCTTCATCGTAATGCGCCACGGCGGCACGGCGGTAAGCGAAGGCTGCGCTGTCCCAATCTTCGCCGGGCATCCATTTGCGAATGTCCACCCCTTTCAACGGTGCCGACCAGACGGGCTGCTTCGTCGCGGGATCGAGCAGTGCGACGGCCACAGGCCAATCGAGGTAAAAGGGCGCGCTGCCGGTGTTTCGCACGGCGAGTTTCACCGTGAGGTTTTTGCCCGGTTGCACCACGACCGGATAGCTGGCGGAATCAAGCACGAAGCTGTAGCCGAAGGCTTTCTGAAGCTCCGCCGCTCCCTCCACGATTGCAGGGTCGGAGTCGTTATAGCTGCTGATCCAGCCGAGGTAGCTCGTCTGGTAGCGGCGGATCTTGTCAATCATGTAGCGCCGGTAGGCTGGCACTTTCATCGTCTCATCGGGCTTAAGACCGTAGGTTTCCGTCGGCTTCGAGCTGCTCGCGCGTGATTTCTGCCAGTTGTATTCCACCTCACCTTCGATCGGAGCTTGCTTCCAGATTTCGGGATAAACATGCGTGGCCTGCCAAGGGAACTGATTTTCGGCCCCCTCGGGCGGTTCGCGGCTGAGGTTGGCAAAGGTGTCGTAGTAGATGCCGAAGCCCGCCCGGATATACTCCGCGTCGGTATTGCGGACGAGCACGGGCTTGTTCTTGAAAGCGCGTTGGAAAGCGTCCGTCAGCAATCGCCGCTGCTCCGCCGTCGGGGCGGGACTATGTTGCTCGCCCCAGTAACCAATGAAGCCCATCTGCACAGCAAAGATGCGCGGGTCGTTGTCCCACGCCTCGCCCAACTTCGCGATCAGACGCTTCATCCGCTGCTGAAATTCCGGGCTGTCGTAGTCAAAGGTATGCAAGTCGGCTGGCCAATACTGCCTGCCTGCAGACCCGTTCCAATCGAGAAACACGCGGGGCACAAGTTTGACATTAAGATCCTCGAAGCGCTTGCCATTGATCTCAGTGATCTTGGCGGTGTGGGCGATGATGCGGTCCACGGTGTCATCCGCGCCGACTTCGATGTCGTTCCACTTGATGTAGGTGCGCTTTAGTAGCCCGTAGCCATGCGCTTTGTAATCGCGGAAACCTTTGAGCGGATTGTTGATCGCGCCCTGGAACTCGGTCGGCGCAACAGTGACCCAACCATCGCGGACGGAAGTGGCTTTGACAGTTGCGACAGAGGCCTCTTGTGCCTGTGCAACAGCCAGAAAAAAACCCATGTAAATTAAAACGCACTTCAGCTTCATGATTTGTTTTGTCCGCTCGTTGTTATTGCTGTTCCTGCCCGGCTGGCTCGCCGACCCCGCCGAGGTCCAAGTATTGTTGCAAGACGGTCTTATCGTAGGCGTGCCAGTCGGTGAAGCCACGGTTCCGCTGCATGTCCACGCCAATGTAGAGTGTATCCATCAGGTCGGTGTAGCGGCGCCAGGCGCAATATGCCTTGCCCATCGCTTCCTTCGCCTGCTCCTTTTCGCCTTGCAGATCGTAGATCACCGTCCGAAATTTTTGGGCGTTGAATTGGCCCAAGTGCGCCTGCGCCGTTAGATCCTTCAGCGTTAGTTGTAGCTCGACGTTCGTTCCGGGCTTCAACGTGGCCAGTATTTCCAAGGCTTTGGTCGCGAGCGCATCAACTTGCTCGATGTTCTCCCAAGCCGAAACCTTTTTGCCGGCTTTTCCCTCGGCGGTTTCCCGCAGAGAAGCGAGCTTGGAACCCGCAAAGGGGGTCGCCTCCTTGGTATCATCCACGGAGAAGTGACGACCTACCCTGCCCTGCCACATATCGCCGGTCCACAGCTCGGGCCAAAAATCCGCGTCAAACTGCCATTTGCCGGTGACCTGTTCGTTGGCCCGTCTGATCGCCCCGGAAGCACTGCTCCAGGCCTCGAAAAGTTTGTCGGCCGGCACTTCGGGAAACTTGGCGGCGAGGTGCTGCTTGAAAAAGTCGTCGGAGATTTTTGGGTTATACGAAATCCGGCCCCACAGCTTTTGCATATACCAAGTGCGTTGGATACTTAGTGCATCCCGCTCTTGGTAGTAGGGACTTTTACTGGTGAAGTCCTTGGCAAACACCCAGCCATCCGCGCCGATGTAAAAGCCGGTCACAAACTTGTCAACCGGGGGAAAGCCGCTGATGTAGTCGCGCACAAACTGCGGCTCCGCCCAGTGGAGAAAAAAGAAATCGTCGTTCCGCACGGTCAGCCACGACATGATGCCGTGCTTGGCTAGTCCTTGTTCCATGCCCGTCCGGTGCCAGCGCGACGGGGTGACCGTGGAATGGGCGTGAGCCTCGGAGTATTTGCAGGAAAGATCCAGCCGCACGTTTGGCAGCTCGTTCAACTGGGCGAAATGTTTCAGGATGTGATCAATGTCGCCATCGTGCTGGCGATGGATGAAGACGATGTCCCGCCTGGGATTTTCTTGCGCGTATTGCATCACGCCTTTGCCAAAGGAATCCCACGCCCATTCTTCCTTTTGGCTGGCATTCAATTTCCCCATCTTCTCTCCCACCGTGATTCCAAATCCTTTGAGGTCAGGATAGGTCTGAAAAAGTTTCATCACGCATCTTCTGAGATATTCTTTGGTCTTTGGATTGTCGGTGCTGTCCGTCAGGCCGTGTTTCCCCTCGGCGGTAGAAAGGAAGACATTCCAATTAGAGAGGTAGATATCGAAGCCCCGTTCACGGCCGTACTTCATGACCGTGCGCCAATACGCGATCTTCTCATCAATTGTCAGGTTATTTACTTTGACACTTTTGCCCGTCGCATCGAAGCCGGTCACACCTTGAATGGCGATGCCGGGATACTCGGCTTCCATATTGACCATCGAGGTGAACGGGTGGGGCGACCAAAGGGACAAGACGTTGTAGCGATGCCGGGCCATTTCATCGAACCAGGTCTTCCAGAAGCCCATGTCCCAGACATCCTTGACGGCCAGCTTGTGCGCTGTGCCCTGAAAGCCGTAGTAATAAGTGGGCGATTCCTTGTCCAACGGGAGGTTGAACTTGATCCCCCGGCTCTTGAGATAGGGAGACTCCTCCTCGTCGTAGGCGCGGGCCAGATCGTGGAACTGAATGTTCTCCGCCAACTGCAAGCCGCCATACATCGCGCCGGTGGCATCGCCACCCAGCACCCAATAACTCATGTCGGGTTTGGTGGTGCGGAGGGCGTAGGCTTGCGGGCCCAAATCGGCAACAGGCTTGCCGCCTTGCGCTAAAAGCAGGGAGGCGACAGTTTTGTCGGTAGCGAGTGCGAGGACGATCTTCTTGCCGGCACCGGCTTTGGCCAGCGCGGCGAGGTCGTGAGTTTGAACTGTGTGCTTGCGCTTTTCCAATGCGGTTTTGATGTCGCCCGACGCAAAGGTGATCTGCGGTGTGGCTGAATCAAAGTAAAGCCGGACGGCTTCCGCAGATGCAGGGACGGCGCAGCCGAGGAGCGCGAAGAACATCCATGCGAAAGTGGCGATGCGGAAGCGGCGTTGGATAACCGTCGAGGCGGGCGGCGGAACAAGATACCTGCGGGAGTTCGACGCAGGGGACATTTCAGATCGCTGACTTTTCATAGCGTCGCGCTGGTTCAGGAAGATCGATGACCGGTTCCATTGTTAGATTTGTTGATCTTGCGATACCAAGGCAGCCGATTCAGCGGCGCTTTTATTTCTGCCACACACGGGCCATGCACCAGAGTGCCATCGTCGCCTTTCCAGTCGCCCGGCGGGAATTGCACGGAGCGCTGCACGGCTCCCTTTTGAAGCACCGGCGCGACGAGAATATTAGGGCCTAGCAGGAATTGATCGGTAATCATCGCGTAGCCTTGGCCGGGATAGTCGTAATCGAGCGGGCGAACAATAGGTTCTCCGGTGCGGGCCGAATGCGCCGCCAACGCCACGATTTCGTCGGCCATGCTGGCATGCAACCGCGCCATCGCAAGACACAGCTCGGCATTTTCCGGACTCAGGATGCGCCACGGCGCGGCCGAGAACTGCATCATCGGCATCAACGCGTGGCACTGCGCACCTCGCACGACGAGCTCCTGATCCACTTTATCCGCCTTGCGAAAGGACATCCATTCACCACCGCCAATCATATCCGGACAGGTGAAGGCATAACCCATCAGGCCCGACACGACCATGCCGGGAACGAGCTGTTGGAGATCGGCCCATGAGTGGTGCTTGTCGCGGAGGCGTTGTGCCAGCGCCTGACCGCCCATTTTCCAACAGGCGCGATATTCGTTCAGGGGATAGTCCAGGCCCACGCGCGCATAGAGTTCGCTGTGTTCGTTCGGCGTGGCATCGGGCTGGAAGGCGCGGCCGGGCGTCAACATCCGTTGCGCGGAGTAATGCTCCGCGTCGCCACCGTCGAATTTGAAGCCATCCACCCCGTAGGTCGTGACGAGGAAATCCAGGCGCGCTTTGAGCCACTTGCGCCCGTAAGGATTCGTTAGATCAGCCACGGCACCGAAGCCGCCCCACCATTCCATGATCACGGGCTTAGTGGGCTTCTGGGCATTGACGATCCAGGGAATCAGGTTTTTCTCGCGCTGGTCTAACCACAGGTCCTTGAAAGCGCGCCCGTCCGGGGTGAAGTAGGGACACATCCAGAGCATCACCTTGAAGCCCAGCTCGTGGAGTTCCTTCATCATCGCCAAGGGATCCGGAAAGCGACCGGGGTCGAAATCCCAGTCGCCGTTTTTCTTTGACCAACCTCCGTCAATCATCAGCACGCCCGGCGGATAGCCGTGCTGCACCGTGGCGCGGGCATACTTGAGGATGTCCGCCTGGTTCTGGTTAGAGACCAGTTCTATCCAAGTGTTGAATTGGGGGCGTGTGAACAGAAGCGCGTCCGGCATCTTGCCGGAGGGAGGAAAATAATTGCGGCTGGCCTGCTGAAACGCGGTCGCCGCCGAAGTGCTGTTAGTGCCCAGATGCAGCGGGGCGGAGTTGGTGCGCAGGCGGATCACCCCGCGGTCGAATTCAAACCGGAACGGCTCATCGCACCAGATGTAGCGTCCCTGATCGGATATCAGCAACGGTTGCCCCTGGTTGCCCGCCGTGTCGCCGAGGAAGTCGAACTCGAACCGGGACTCCGCCGTGAACGGCATGAGATGCGCTTCAGCAATTACGCCCGCCCACCAGTGTTCGCCAGGCTGGAATGGAATTTCCCGCAGTTGTTCCTCGGCCGAGGCGGTGCAAAACATCATTGCGGTGGTTAATGCCGCGATGCGTATGGAGATCCGCCAGTTGATCATCGCCGATCTTGTCACCTTCTTTGAAGGTTTCGCGCTCATGTCGATGAGTTTTTTTGACGCTCGAAAAAGCATAGCATTACTCACTTTGAATCTATTTCCTCACAAGAAGGGATGCCAACGCCGCCGAGATCGGTGTAGTCCTTCAGCACCGACTTATCGTGAACATGCCAGTCGGGAAAATCCTGGGTTCGCTGCATTTCCATGCCGGTATACATGGTGTCCATCAGGTTCGAATACTTCAGCCACCAGCAATAGGCCGTGCCGAGAGCGTCTCTGGCCTTATCCTTTTCATTGGCCTTCAAGTGAGTCGCTCCGCGAATCTTGTAAGCGTAGTAAAGCGTAAGGTAGGACATGGTTTTGATATTGTTTATTGTCACGTCCAGTTCGGTATTTGCCACCGCTTCCATGCTGTTGACAATGGAAAGTGCCGACAGGGCATCCGCCTCGATTTCATCAGCCAGTTGGAATGAACTTTTATTGCCTTTACAGTTCTTGGCTGCGGAATCGGCAATACTGCAGAGCGTCGAACCTTGGCCGGGGATGGCGTCCGCAAGCTGGGCCACGGTCACGAAGCCTTTGTGCGACTGGCAACCCTCAGGCCACCATTGCCAATCGAGCTTCATCGTCCCATGAATGACTTCGTTCGCTTTTGGCAACCCGCGTGAAGCCTTGCTCCAGGCTGTGAACAAGCTCTCCGGGGAAACCTCGGGATACTTGAGCGACAGATACTTCTTAAACACCGTGTCGGATGTCGCCGGATTATAGGAAAGGCGACCCCATAGTATGAACATATACCATTGACGTTGAACTTCGAGAATTCCCTTGGTCGCACTGCTCTTGCTGAAGAAAGTCTTGGTGGGGCAGAAGCCATCCGATCCCATTAGGAATCCCCTGAACCAATCGCCTTGGCCAGGAAAGCCGTGGATGTAGGCGCGCACGAAATCCGGATCCCCGAACTGATTGAAGTAAAAGCTGTCATTTCGAACTGTCTGCCAGGACTTCAGGCCATTGTCGCGGATGGCTTTCTTTTCGGAATCCTTCATCCAGCCAGGCACCGCCGTCGCATACATGTGGGCCTTGCTGTATTTGTAGGACATGTCGAACGAGACATTGGGCAGTTTCATCAGTTCGCCGAAATTCTTGTTCATCTCCGAGAAGTCCGCCATGTGCCAGCGATGGATGAACCTGAGTTTTCTTTCCGGATTCCGCTTGGCGTATTCGGCCATGCCGAGACCGTAGGTTTTTCCCAGAAACGCCGCTTCATCGGCCTTGTTCTTGGACATGTTTTCACCTTGCGTGATGCCGAATCCATCGAGATCGGGGTAGGTTTCGAGGAGAGTCGTCATGCATTTGCGCATGTAATTGATGGTCGCCTGGTTGGTCGTGGCCTTCTCCTCGTCGTCGGTGATTCCGTATTTGCCGGTCGCGCCATCCGTCCAGATGTTCCAGTTGATCAGATAGAAATCGAAGCCGCGGGAGTGGGCGTAGGCCATGACCTTCTTCCAGTGAGCAATCTTCTCATCCATGGACATGGCCTTCGAGTAGCCGTCGTAACCGGTCACGTTCTGGATGGCGACATCGGGGTAATCCGCCATCTTGATCATGGAAGTGAAGGGATGGTTGTTCCAAACGGAAACCGCGTTGTAGCGATTCCGAGCCATTTCATCGAACCATGCTGACCAGAAGGTCATGTCCCACACATCACGGATCGCCTGCTTGGCGGAATCGCTGACTTTTTTCGAGGTCTCGTAGTTGGCGCTGTTTTTATCCAATGGCAGGTTGAGCTTGATGCCCCGTTTTACAATTTTCGGGGACTCCTCGTTGTCATAGCTGGCGGTGAGCGGATAGAACTGGATGTTCTCGGCCATCTGGAATCCGCCATACATCGCGCCGGTGGCATCTCCACCCAGCACCCAGTAACTCATGTCGGGTTTGGTCGTCGTCCGGATGGCATAAGCTTGCTCGCCCAGAGCGCCGACCGCTTTGCCTCCCTCGGCAGTTAACATGGAAGCGACCGACTTGTCGGTGGCGACTGCGAGAACGATCTTTCTGCCAGGGCCGGCTTTTGCCAGCGCTGCAAGATCGTGGGTCTCGACTTGGTGCTTTTGCTTTTCCAAAGCGGCTTTGACATCGCCGGCCGCAAAGGCGATTTGCGGGGTGGCGGGGTCAAAATACAGCCTAACGGTCTCCGCTGACGAATGTGCGGCGGAACCGAGGAGCGCCAAGAGCATCCCGGCAAAAGCGGCGATGCGGCTAACGAGTGTGGTTTTCATAGATGTTTCACTTGCAGATGCCTCGGAGGCGGGTTCGTATCCTAACCCCCGGTCAGCTTGCTGATGATCGCTTCAGTTCGATCTTTGCCTGCTTTTCAAAGTAGCGAACGATGGCCCCGTGGTCGCAATCGCCGAAATCGTCGATCTTCAACGCCTGTAGGATCTCCATCACCGACGCGGTCAACGGCAGAGGGGCTCCGACTTCATGCGAGGTCTCCAGCGCGTTGGCCAGATCCTTGATGTGCAGGTTGATCCTGAAGCCTGGATTGAATTTGCGGTCGAGCATCAGCGGAGCCTTGGCATCCATCACCGTGCTGCCGGCGAGCCCACCACGAATGGCCTGGAACACCAGTTCGGGCTCCACCCCGGCCTTGGCTGCCAAAACCATCGCTTCGGAGAGCGCCGCGATGTTCAAGGCCACCACGATCTGGTTGGCAAGTTTAGTGACATTTCCCGCACCAATGTCCCCTACTCTCACCACCGATGCCGCCATCGCTTTGAATACCGGTTCACATTGGTCGAAAACTTCCTGCTTGCCACCGACCATGACCGAGAGCGTGCCTTCGATTGCCTTCGGCTGGCCGCCACTAACAGGCGCATCCAGCAGCTCGATGCCATTCTCCGCAAGGCGCGCGGCGATGGTCCGGCTCACCAAGGGCGCGATCGAACTCATGTCCGCGACCATGCAGCCGGGCTTCGCGCCCTCGATCACTCCGTCCGCTCCGAGGAGAACCTGTTCCACCTCCGGGGAGTTCGGCAGCATGGTGATGACAAGACCGACTTGCGCGGCGACCTCCCGCGGGGTGGGCGCCGAGGTGGCGCCGGCGGCGACCAGTTCCTCGACCGTAGCGGGGGTTCTGCCGCAGACGACGAGTTCGTAACCCGCTTTGAGCAAATTGTGACACATGGGCTTGCCCATGATTCCAAGTCCGATAAATCCGATTTTCATTTTTTGGTAAGTGTTGGTATGTGGTTGGGTGAGTGAGATGAATGCTCAGTCAGGCATGGAACCCATAGTCTTTCAGCCAAGCGAGGGACGCGACGGTGTCGGGCGTGGGGATGTATTCGAGACCGATCCACCCATCGTAGCCGCATTCATCGAGCTGGCGGAAGATGAAGGGAAAATTGATCTCACCGGTGCCCGGCTGATGCCTACCGGGATTGTCCGCGATCTGGATGTGGCCGATGCGGTCCATGTATTTGCGGAAGGTGGCGGTGATTTCACCCTCCTCGCGTTGGGCATGATAGATATCGTATTGCACCCGCACATCAGGCAGTCCCACCTCGTCGAGAAGCTCGATTGTTTGATCGGTGCGGTTGAGAAAAAACCCGGGAATGTCGTAGTGATTGATCGGCTCGACCACCAGCTCGATGCCGTGAGCTGTCAGTTCGGTGGCGGCAAAGCGGAGGTTTTGGACGAGGGTCTGCCGGTGCTCCGCATCGCTGTGGCCCGCGACCCGTTTGCCGACCAGGCAGTTCAGCCGGGACACTCCCAGGACTTTGGCATATTCGATGGCCTTGGGCACTCCGGCCCGGAATTCCTCTTCGCGGCCGGGCGAAGCTGCGATGCCTCGATCCCCTGCCGCCCAGTCGCCGGATGGGAGATTGAACAGGACTTGTTGGAGATCATGTTTATCAAGCTCCGCCTTCAGCGCCTCCGCCTCAAACGGGTAAGGAAACAAGTACTCGATGTGAGTGAATCCGGCCTTGCGGGCCAGGGCGAAGCGTTCGAGGAATGGCACCTCGGTGAACAGCATGGTTAAGTTGGCGGCAAATTTAGGCATGGTAGCGATGTGTATGAGATTGAACTAACAAAGTTTCAGGGTGCGACCGTTGGCGGCACGACTATCATCCATTTGAAAACGTAAGCTTGGAGCATCACCAACACGCCCATCAGCATCGCCAGGACCAAGCTGTGCCAGAAGACGGAGCGCAGGATGGTGCCCGCATCCGGGCTGTCCGGGTGGCCGCCTGTCGCGACGCTGGCGACGACGAGACTCTGGGCGTCGATCATTTTACCCATCACGCCGCCGGAACTGTTCGCTGCCGCCGTGAGGATGGGAGACAGCTCGAGTTGTTGCGCCGTGACTTTTTGCAGGTTGCCGAACAGCACGTTGGACGACGTATCACTCCCAGTAAGCGCCACTCCTAACCAACCAATCATCGGCGAGAAAAAGGGAAAGAGAAATCCTGTGGAAGCCATCGCCAGACCCATGGTGGTGTCCGTGCCGCTGTAACGCGCGGTGAACCCCAGTGCCAGCATCAGCGCGATGGTCAGAAGCGACAGACGCACGCGAAGCAGCGTCTGCCAGTAAATCGCGGCGATCCGTCGCGGTTTCAGCCCCAGGAAGAAGCCTGTTGCAATCCCCGCGAACAACAAGGCAGTGCCTGTCGCTGATAGCGCGTTGAAGGTGAAGATTGCCTTTTCGGCCTCCGGCATCGGGGCAACGGGCGGCACTTTCGTCACGGCCAGATGCAGCGTGGGCACGTTTACCTTGACCATGAAAAGTTCGTTCAGTGCGTTCTTCACAGGTTGCAGTCCCCAGAGAAATACAAAGACGGAGAGCAGGATCCACGGCAACCACGCTTTGAATGGCGAACTGGTCGCCAGAGCGGGGCTGTTAGCGACTGGCGCGATCGCTGCTCCGGGCTGGGTGGACTCATGCTTGGGTTTCCAGAACCGCATGAACAACACCAAACACCCCATCGAAACCATCGCCCCGATGATATCCACCAACCATGGTCCGTGGAAGTTGCTAACGAGAATCTGGGTGAGTGCAAATGATAGACCGGTGACGAGGCAGGCGGGCCAGACCTCACGCATGCCGCGCCAGCCGACTTGTGCCCAGACGAGCCAGAAGGGAATGAGCAGCGAGAACGGTGCAAGCTGCCGGCCGACCATTGAAGTGAGCGCGTGAAGATCCATTCCCGTGACACTCGCCAGCGTGATCAGCGGCGTGCCGAGTGCGCCGTACGCCACGGGCGCGGTGTTCCCGATCAACGACAACTTCGCCGCTTCGAGCGGTTTGAACCCCAAGCCGATCAGGAGCGCTCCGCAAATGGCGATGGGCGCGCCGAACCCGGCCGCGCCTTCGATGAACGCGCCGAAGCTGAAGGCGATCAGCAAGGCTTGGATGCGTCGGTCGCCCGACACCCCAGCGACTTGTTTCTGCAAGACCGCGAACTGGCCTGTCTCCACCGAGAGCGCGTAAATGAAGATCGCGTTGAGAATGATCCAGCCGATCGGAAACAACCCGAAGGCCGCGCCATAGCCCGCCGCAGCCACCGCGAGTTGTGCCGGCATTTGATAGACAAAAATTGCGACGATCCCCGCCGCCGCCAAGCCCGCCAGCGCGGCGATGTGCGCACGCACATGCCAGAAGGCGAGCAGCCCTAACAACATGACCACCGGTAAGGCCGCGATCAGCGCGGATATAGCCAAGCCTCCCACGGGAGTGTAGTTTTGTGACCAGTTCATTTTGTTTCAACTTTGTTAATGGTGGTTTCTCCGACGTTCACGGCTGGGGGTTGGGAAGAGATCGCTGGATCCCGGGTTTTTTGGACATGCGACGCGAGCACGCCGCACATGAAAATGATCATCGCTCCGCCGATGCTGGTGGAGATGCGGGCGAACGGCATGAGTTGCATGCGTTTGGAGGCGGACAGCACGGCGACATCCCCAGTGCCACCCATGTTCGTCATGCACAATCCGGCGGTGATCGCCGA
The DNA here is from genome assembly GCA_041739215.1 of Akkermansiaceae bacterium. GTDB lineage: Bacteria > Verrucomicrobiota > Verrucomicrobiia > Verrucomicrobiales > Akkermansiaceae > Luteolibacter. Next base: position 4,794 of record JBGSOI010000033.1, on the reverse strand, counting down.
CTCGACAAAATAGAATCCCACCAGGCGCCCGACCAACCCGGCACCGATGGCGGCTCCCACCACGACCGTCGCGCAGAGGAGAACATAATAGGGCGTGATCGAGCGGATGACCTCGCCCAAGTCGGTGAAGACAACACCGATGGCGAGCAGCACGATTCCGACGAACGCTTTCATGACAAATTTGAACCATGAATAGCAGGCATTGATAATATACGCGGGGATGATCCCGGCGATGTTACTAACAGCCACGACCAGAACCATCCATGCGAGGTTATGGACTGACGGCACGAAATGATTGAGGATCTTTCCGCTGGCATAGAAGCTACAGGCCACGGTGGCGCCGATGACGAGATTCCAAATGGTAAACTCAACCTTAGGCTCCTCCTGCACCAGCATGGGATCTTTCATGATTTCCCCATTGCCACTCAGCGAAGGAAATTTTTTGCCCAGCCGGTCCAGCAAGGCGGCGGCAATGATCGAGAACACATTGCCTAACACCACCGCTGGCACGAACACCGACAAGATTTGCTTCATGTCCTGACCGGTGACTTCGTTCACGACTTTCGCCATCGGCACCGCGCCGCCGCCCATGCCGCCGCCGAGAATGGGGAAGCCGATGTTGAGGACCAGTTCCATCCATCCCCGGCCTTGCACGAGTCCTACCAGCGCGAGCAGCGCACAACTGAGGATGACGCCACCGATCACCGGCGCGGCATAGCGGAGGCCGGCCTTGAGCAGCATCTTGGAATGGATCCCCAGAATCGCGCCCGTGATCAGGCTGCAGATGAAGAAGTCCAGGAAGTTGCTGCCCGATTCCTTCATGAAGGCACCGAACGAATTCACCACCTCATCGGGAAGGATGTCGAAATGCACCACCGCAGCACCCAGGAACATCAACAGCAACGGCGCACCGCCCAGGAAATCCTTGAGGATCGGCAGTCTCTCCCCGAGCGGCTCGAGGATGAACGCCAGCGGTAGAAGCAAACACGCCACGCCAATGATTCCACCGGGCAAGACACCCAGATACATCGCCACCAATCCCAAACTCAGGAACAGATAGATTGGCCAGCCGAGGAATTGTTTTTCGGGAGTGAGATTGCGTTTCATGGCGGGTGGCTTCTATGGGAATCAGCCTAACAAAGCGGCCTGCGCCACCTGGCCATCCTGGGCACTGGTGCCGCCGGAAATGCCAATGCCGCCGATGACCGCGCCGCCGGCGAGGATTGGCAGACCGCCGTCAATCGGCACGGCACCGCTCATGACCAGCATGCGGACTCCCTCGCCGCCGGCGGCCACCATCTCGTGGAAAGCTTTGGTGGGCCGACGAAATGCGACGGCGGAGCGCGCCTTGTCCTGGGCGACCTGGACACTGCCAAACTGCGCGTTGTCCATGCGTTCGAGCAGCACGAGGTGACCGCCGGGGTCCATGATCGAGACGACCATGCACCAGCCGTTAGCCAGTGCTTCCTGTTGGGCGGCGGCGGATAATTTGCGTGCTTGATCCAGGGTGATGGACGGTCCGTAGGCGGGTGGTTGGGGAGCGGCAGTATTCATGGTTGGTATATCTTGGGGTTCAGTTGGTGTTGTTATGGAAATGATTAACAGGTCATCAAGGCGAATGATAGGCGTCGCGCAGGACCTGCAGGGTATGGCGGATTTTGATAGGAGAACCTTGCTTGGCGAGATGGACGCGAAGCTGCGTCAGACAGCCGATGTTGCCTGACGCCACGACGTCCGCGCCCGTCGCGATCACGGCGCGCGCCTTCTGTTCGCCGAGTGAAGCGGCAATGACTGGCTGGTCCATGTTATAACTGCCCGCGCTACCGCAGCAGAGATGGGCGTCGGCCAGTTCGAAGAGTTCCAGATCGGGAATGGCGCGCAGCAGTTCGCGCGGTTGGCGGCGGACGCCCTGCGCGTTGGACAGGTGGCAGGCGTCGTGGTAAGCGACCTTGATCGGCGCGCCGTAGCCTGCGGGTTTCTCGGACAGCCCGAGCTTGGTGAGAAAGACACTGACGTCCATGACGCGGTGCCGCAAATTTTCCGCCCGGTCCGCGTCCGGTGTGCCGGCCAGGACGAGATGGTATTCGTGCATGGCCGAGCCGCAGCCCGCGGCATTGGTGAGCACGGCATCCACGTCGGCGGGAAAGGCGTCGAGGTTGCGCCGTGCGAAATCACGGGCGGCGTGGAGATCCCCCGTGTGCCAGGCAAGTCCGCCGCAGCAACCTTGTGCTCGCGGCACGACGACTTCCACGCCATTTCGGGCAAGCACTTCGATGGTGGCGGTGTTGATGTCGGGGTCGAGAACCTGTTGCGCGCAACCGATCAGCAGCGCCACCCGGGCACGGCGTTCGCCGCGGACGGGGGTGATTTCCGGCCAGGTCTGCTTGGGAGGGAGTGTGGATGGCAGAAGCTCTAACATCGGCTTGAGCGCGGCGGGCAGCAGCGGAGAAAACGCCTTGCCCACTCGTCCCATGGTCGCTGCCGCGCGAAAACGCGAGGGATACGGGACGGTCTGCGCGGACATCCAGCGGGAAAGTTTTTCGCCAGTGGTCCGCTGGAATTTTTCCCGGGCCAGCGCGCGGAACGGGCTGATGAGATCGCGATAAGGAACACCGCTGGGGCAGGCGGGTTCACAGGCAAGGCAACCCAGACAACGGTCCACATGCGGTTGCGCGTCAGCCCAATCCAGCGTGCCTTCCAGAACTTCCTTCATGAGGACGATCCGGCCACGCGGGGAATCCATTTCCTGGCCAAGCTCCTGATAGGTGGGGCAAGCGGCCAGGCAGAAACCGCAGTGGACGCAGTTTTCGATGGCGTCGGTCATCGGTTTGCCGAGCGGGCCGAGTTTTTCGGGTGAAATCGTGTGCAGCATCAATCGGTCAGGGTTGGGAAACGATTTTCCGCGTCGAGCGCCAACTTGACGGCGGAGGCAATTTTCAAATCGGGACGCGTGCCGAGCCACAGCGGGGCATCTCCGCGCAGGGTCAGGCAGGGCAGCTTCAGTGCTTGCAACCTGCCGTCCACGGCCGCGATGTCCGCGCCCGGCGCGAGTGCGGCGAAGGCAACATTCCCACCGGCGCTGACGTGAACTTTCGCGCCGAAACTTTCGAGGATCTGCCGGAGCGGCGCGGCGGAGTCAGGTGTGGTGGGTACTTTTAGGAGCAGGCAGTCATCACCAACGCCAAAGGTTTTCGCCCAGCTAACATCTGAGAGTGAAGCCCAGAGTTCGTCGGCGATGGCGGCGGTTAGTTTTTCGCCGGGCCAGCGTTCTAAAATTTCGTCTGCCAGAGGATCGAGTGATTCCGCCGGGCCGACGAGGCGGGCGGCGATGTGATTCGTGTTTGGCAACCAGTCGAGCGCGTCGAGTTCCCATCGCGCGCTGGCAGCTTGCGTGAGGATTTGCGTGGCGACGGCAGGCGTCTCCGCCTCTAACATTAGGGTCAGCCGCGACGGGTGACGCGGGAAAACCTTGAACGTCATTTCAGCCAGCACGCCGAACCGTCCGAGGCTGCCGACGAAAAATTTCGGCAGGTCGAAGCCGGCGGCATTTTTCACCACCTTGCCGCCCATGCGGAGCAGCCGGCCTGCGCCGTCCACGAATTGCACCGCGAGGATGAAGTCGCGCAGGCCGCCAAAGCGGAAGCGGCCCGGACCGCTGACCCCCGAAGCGACCGTTCCGCCAAGGGTCGCGCCCGCGGCCACCAGCATCGGATCGAAGGGTAAATACTGACCACTCGCTGCGAGGATGGCGGCGATTTCGCGGACCGGCGTGCCAGCCAGCGCGGTGAAGGTGAATTCGCTGGGCTCGTATTCCACCATGCCGCTGAGCCTCGAAGTGGAAATCTTGACGGCGTCCACGGCGGACAAGCGCGGCTTGGTGCCCGCGCCCACGGCGATGACACGCGGGGCCGAACGCACGACTTCGGTGAGTTCGGCGATATTGTTAGGTGCTAGCATGGTGTTCATACCCGCGAGATGATTCCGGCTTTTTCCAAGGGATGCAGCCCGTGCTGCGTGAGGACAGGAGCTTCAGGGCCGGGAAACATCTTTCCGGGATTAGCGATACCCAGCGGGTCAAAGGCGGCCCGCAAGCGCTTCATGCAGTCGATTTCCTCCCCGCTGAACATCTCGGGCAAGTAATCGCGCTTCTCCACGCCCAGCCCGTGCTCGCCCGTGAGCGAGCCACCCATCTCGACACACATCTTCAGGATCCGACCCGCGAGGGCTTCCGCGCGTTCCAAATCGCCGGCCACGCGGCCGTTGAACAAAATGAGCGGATGTAGATTTCCGTCGCCCGCATGGAAAACATTGGCAACGCGGATGTCGGCCTCGCGCGACATTTCGCCGATGCGGCGCAAGGCCTCGCCGAGTCGGCGGCGCGGGACAACGCCGTCCTGGACGATGAAGTCGGGCGACAGTCGGCCCACCGCGCTGAACGCACTTTTACGGCCTTTCCAAATCGTCATGCGCTCGTCGGCGTCCCGCGCTGGGCGCGCTTCTATCGGATTGCTGGCAGCGATGATGGCGTCGAGCCGTTCGCGGTCCGCGGCGACCACTTCGCTCGGTCCTTCTAACTCCACGATCAACACGGCCTCCGCGCCCACGGGATACTCGGCATGCACAGCGGCGACGGCGGCCTCCAGCGCGAGAGCGTCCATGATCTCGATCGCGCCGGGCAGCAACCCGCTGGCGATCACGGCGGACACGGCATCCCCGGCCTCTTCCAGCGTGCGGTAGCCAGCCAGCACGGTGTGAAAACATTCCGCTTTGGGTAACAACTGCAGCGTGACCTCC
>JBGSOI010000024.1:0-18531 GCA_041739215.1 Akkermansiaceae bacterium | reverse complement strand
GCCGGTGCGCGGTCTGGCAGGCGCGCGGATGGATCTGATCCCGCACCAGCTTTTCATCGCGGACGAGGTGGCGAACCGGGCGAGGCCGCGGGTTTTGTTAGCGGACCAGGTGGGCTTGGGGAAAACCATCGAGGCGTGTTTGATTTTGCACCGCCTGATTCTAACCGGCCGGGCCGAGCGCGTGCTGATCCTGGTGCCGGAGCCACTGGTGCACCAATGGTTCGTCGAGCTGCTGCGGCGGTTCCAGCTTTCATTCAGCCTGTTCGACGAGGAGCGCTGCGAGGCGATCGAGTATGGCGATCCGGGCTGCAATCCGTTTCTCGACAGCCAATGGGTGCTGGCGGCCGTCGATTTCCTGGCAGGCAACGAACAGCGCACTGCGCAGGTGCTCGAAGCGGGTTGGGATGTGTTGGTCGTGGATGAGGCGCATCACCTGGAATGGTCGCCCGAAGCCGCCGGGCCGGCGTATGAAATGGTCCGCGGTCTCGCGAAAACCACGGAGGGCTTGCTACTTCTAACGGCCACACCGCAGCAACTTGGACCGGAAGGCCACTTCGCGCGACTGCAATTGCTGGACCCGGACCGCTACATTGATCTCAACCACTATCGCGAGGAAACATCGCACTACGAGGAAGTCGCCGATGCGGTGGAATCCCTCGCAGCAGGCGGCGTGGTGGACGGAAAATTGGAGAAAATCGTCGCGGGACGCCAGCGGCTCGAACAACGAGTGGCGGATCTGATCGCGGAAATGCCCGGTGCGCGCGATCATCTTATCTCCGATCTGTTGGACGGCTTCGGCGTTGGCCGGGTGATGTTCCGCAACACGCGGGCCAAGCTCGGCGGCTTCCCGCAGCGCGAACCGCGGATCGCTCTAACCACCGACAAGGTGATATGGCTGATCGACCTGTTGGAGAAACTCGGTGAGGAAAAGATCCTGGTGATCACCAGGACCCGCGAGCTGGCGGAGGAGGTGTTGGACGAACTGACATCTGCGACCGGAGTGAAAGGCGTTCTGTTTCATGAGGACCTGACCTTGCTCCAGCGTGACCGGAATGCGGCGTTTTTCGCGGAGGCGGACGGCGCGCGGATTCTTGTCTGCTCGGAGATCGGCAGCGAGGGCCGGAATTTCCAATTCGCACGGCATCTCGTGCTTTACGATCTGCCGGAGGATGTGGATTTGCTGGAGCAGCGGATCGGACGGTTAGACCGGATCGGACAAAAGGGCACGATCCAGGTTCACGTTCCCTATCTGCCCGGCACCGATGAGGAAATCCGGATGCGCTGGCTCGAGGAAGGTCTCGACGCCTTCCGCGCCAGCCCGCCCGGCGCGGCGGAAATCCAGCGCGAGCTGCGCTTCGATCTGGAAGAAGCGATCGGCGAACGCGAGGGCATCGATGAGCTGATCGGAAAAACGCTCATCTGCCGGAAACAGATTTCCGAACGCCTCGCCCGCGGGCAGGACCGGCTGCTGGAACGGAGCTCGCACCGGCCTGCCAGATCGGCGTGGCTGGTGGAGAAAATCCGCGAGTGGGATGAGAACCCGGGCTTCGAGGATTTCCTGCTGCGCTTGTTCGAGTTCTCCGGCCTGCACATCGAGGAGCTCGGCAGACGCCGCTATTTCCTGCTGCCGGGGAATTTGAAATCCGACGCATTTCCCGCGCTGCCGGCCGAAGGCATGACCGTGACCCTCGACCGCCAACGCGCGCTGGAACGCGAACAGGAAGCCTTTCTAACCTGGGATCACCCGATGGTCCGCGGCGCGCTCGACCTCATGTTAGGTTCGGAAGCGGGCAACGCGACCTTCGGCGTCTGGGACTCGACCGGCGAGAAGATCATTCTGTTGGAGGTGTGGCTTGTCGTCGAGTGCGTGGCTCCGGCACGCCTCCATGTCGAACGGTTCCTGCCGCAAACCCCGTTGCGAATTCTGGTCGATCACAAGGGCACCGATCACACCGCCAACACCGCGTTCGCCAAGCCGCCGCTGCGCAAAGGCGATGCCGCCGGTTTGATGCGGAATGAAAAAGTGAAGCGGATTTTCCTGCCCGCCATGCTGGATCAAGCCCGCGACCTCGGGGCTGCGAAAAGCCACGCCATCATCGCCGAAGCGATGACCCTGATGCGTGAGGAAATGGCCGCGGAAATCGCCCGGCTCAAAGACCTCGCCGAGGTTAACGACCACATCAGGCCGGAGGAAATCGCCGCGCTTGAGGAGCGCGAGAGCGAGCTTGCCGGTGTCATCGAAAACGCCCGCGTCCGCCTCGACGCGGTGCGGCTGATTTGGAAAGCACCGCCTAACTAACCGGCCCGGTTGTGGCCGAACTGATAGAGAGCTTCAGGATTTCCGGAGATCCTTGGACTGCGGCAGCCTGCTGCCGCTTTCCGTAGCCAGCCTGCTGGCACGGGCTGTCAAGGTTTTCGCCCGCAGCAGGCTACGGGACCAAAGCGGCAGCAGGCTGCCGCAGTCCAAGGCCTACTTGATCCCGTGCTCCTTCGCGAAGGCATCCTTGGCGGCGGGGTCATTCTCCGGCCAGGCATGATAGATGTTCTTCAAGGTCTCGTCGCGGTCCTTGCCGGGCGGGAGGGTCATGGCCCATTGCCCGGCGGTTTGGGGTTCGTACTTGGCGACGGTCTCGGCGTAGGAGCGGACGGAAATATTTTTCACGGGACCATCCGGGGTCGAGACGAGCCATTTGCCCGCTGCCTGATAGTCGTCTGTCGTCCAATGACGGACCATCCAAGGGATGTCTCCGTTGGATTTCCCCTCGGGAAAATTTGCACCCATCCACTCGATCCATTTCCCGGTATCCTCGGTTTTGGCCAATCGGAAAAAACCACGATCCGCGAGGCCGCCAAGCTGCTCCGGGGAAAATCCGGCGCTGGCGATCCAATGGCTACCCGCCTCGAATCCTTCCTTCGTTGCACCCAGCGCTAAGGAGTGAAAGCCGTTCTTCATCGCCTGCTGCCGTGCTTCTCCCTCGGGGAGCGAGGCAAGGTGCGCGCGAAGAGCCGCCAAGGTTGCTGTCCGCTCTTCTGGAGTTTTTGCTGCCTCGGCGATCCCGCTAACGGCGTCTGCCTTGAGCCCAAGTTCGCCGATGAGGAGGAAGGCGAGCTTGGGATCGTTGGCCGCGACGGCGGAAACCATTCCGCGCTTGGTGTTTTGGGTGAGGAGACCGCGATGTTTCTCGCCGTTCTCGCGCACCCAATCGAGCGCGCCCATTGGATCGACTGCGGCCCACTTGGCGAGCGAGGTGGAAATGGCATCCATGCCCACACCGCTAGTTTTCAAAACGCCAGTCGAATCCGTGGACGACTCAATTTGCAAGATCAACGCCGATTGCGGGTGATCATTGGCGAGGGTCATGATCGCTAAGCCGATGAGGTTCTGGCGGGTCTGGTCCTTGATGTCGGGAGCAGCGCGCATTTCGGCAACGAAGATCTTCAATTGGGCCGCATCCAGCGACAACAAGCGCCCCATGAAGGCCGTGATCTTTTTCTGCGTGGCCTCATCCGGCGGGCCGCCTTTTGCTTGGGCGGCTTCCATTTCCTTGGCGAAGACGATGAAGTCCCTGGCCACGAGCCGGGCTTCGGCATCCTTGTCCTGGCGGTCGCCACGTTTGGTGAGGCGGACGGGATCGGCGGGGTTTTTAGAATCGATGGAAATGCCGAAATGCGCGGCTTCGGCGGCGAGCTTGTCGTGGGTTTCACGGGAGGTGACGAACTGCCGGTGACCGTTCCAGCCAAACATCGCGCCGAGAGCGAGAATGAGCACGGCGATGGCGATGGAGATTTTCATGGCTGCGACGGAGATGCGTTAGTTGAGTTTTTTAAGAATCTCTTCGCGGCGCACCGGATCGGAAATCTTCTCCGCCAGCTTGATGGCTTGCTCCTTGTTCTGCCGGGCCTGCCCGCCACCGAGAAAATTGAAGAGCACGTCGTCATTTCCGCTGCTTTCGTGATACTGCAAGGCAAGAACCGCTGCGTCCGCGAACTTGAATTTGCCGTTGAAACTGCCCGACCCGCCCGCCAAGGCTTGGCCGATGGTGGCGTCCGCCGAGCTTGGAGACTGAGTTGTAACCCATTCACGCAGCTTGTCGATTCGCTCCCGGGAGATGATCCCCTTGTGGGCGTCTTGCATCATCTGAATCTTTGCCGCCGTGTTCGCGCTCATGGCGCGCTCTTCGGGAGTTGCGGAAATGCGATCCAGATAAGCGCTGGCCTCAGGATAGCCTTTCGGGACCAGTACATTCGCTGCGATCATCGCAATCGCGTTGTTCGTTTCCTTTTCCGCCAACCGGCCACGCGCCAGATCCGCAAACGCCTTCTGGTCCTGTTCCTTCACTCCGTTCGCCCCCGGGCCCTGGAAGATTCCTTTCCATTGGTCTTCAGGCAGGTTCGCCAATCGGGCTTCGGCAGCGGCCAGATCGGAACCGACAAGGATCCGGATCATCTCGCCCTCGAACAGAATCCGCGATTGGCTTTTTCCATCGAGCGTCTTGCTGTCAAAATTTCCGGCAGCGATCTGCCCGTCAAGCCAGGCTGCGGCTTTGCCCGGATCATTTTCGGCCCATTTTCCCAATGCATTGGACAGTTGCAAGCTCATGCGATCGCTCAGGCCCTGAAGGCGTGCGGCGAAGCTCTTGAGCGCGAGTTCCGGATCCTTTTCCACCAGCGGCCCGATGAGCATCTGCTCCAACTCTTCGCGCGCCCCGGCAGGAAGGTCGAGCTTGGCGATTTCGTCCATGGCGGCCACCAATTCTTCCTTGGTCATGGACTGCAAGCGCTGCTGCAGGTGGATCATCGCGCGCATGTCGCCAATGCCATTGTTGCGCTGCATTTCCTCCATTTGGGCGGCGACTTGTTTCCAATCAACCGGCTTCTTGTCCTTGGCGGAATTGGCGCCGGGAATTTTCACGGGCGAGGAAACATCGCTCCCCGCGGACGCTCGGGCGGCGGCAAGGTGGTTGCGAAAGAGCGCGCTTTCCTTGTCCAACGTGGAAATTGAGTGGCGCTGTGTGCCGATCCAGCCACCCACGATGAGAAGGGCGACGGCTGGGGGAATGAGGAATTTGAGTTTCAAGTGATTGGTTGTGGAAGACGACGGGCGGAATGAATTCCGCGCTCCGGTCATTTGATCCCATGCTCGATCGCGAAGGCCTCCTTGGCATCCTCGTTCTCCTTGGGCCAATTGTCGTGGATCTTCTTGAGGGTGGTGTCGCGGTCCGCGCCGGGCGGCAGGGTCATCGCCCATTGCGCGGCGGTTTCCGGTTCGTAGCGGGCGACGGTCTCGGCGTAGCTGCGGACGGAAATGTTTTTGGCGGGACTGTCGGGCGTGGCGGCCAGCCATTTGCCGGCGGCCTGATAGTCGTTCTCGACCCAGTTGCGGACCATGTTGCGGATGTTTCTGTCCGCCTTGTCCGGCGGGAGTTTTTCCCCGATCCACTCGACCCACTGGCCGGTTTCCGCGCTTTTGACAGAGTGGTTCAAGCCACTGGCGACGCCTTGGAGTTCCTCATCGCTGAGTTTGGCAGTTTCGATCCATGCGGTGGCGGACTGGAATCCCTCCCGCCCGAGATTGCCACCGAGTGCACTGATGGCGGGGGTGGACAGCGCGCTGCGGGCTTTGTCATCCGTCAGGGAGGCGAGGTGCACGCGGTAGGCGGCAAAGGTGGCGGTGCGCTCTTCCGGAGTTTGGGCGGCCCGCATGATTGAGGAAATCGCTTGGGAACCGTCCTTGAACCCGAGCTCGCCGACAAGCTTGAAGGCGAGCGCGGGATCCTGGGCGGCGGTGCCGGAAATCCGTCCGCGCTTGGCGTCGTCGTTGACGAGGTCGGGGAATTTCTCGCCGTTTTTGCGGACCCATTCGAGCGCGGCCAGCGGGTCTTCCTTGGCCCATTTGGCGAGCGAGGAAGAGACGACGTGATTGCCCATGCCGTTGTCTTTGAAGAGGTCGGAGGACTCGGTGAACAGAGCAAGCGCTGCCTGCGGGTGGTCGCTGGAGAGCGTCATGATCGAGAAACCGATGAGGCCCTGGCGGGTCTCGTCCTTGAGATCCTTGGCAGCGCGGACCTCGGCGATGAGGATCTTTAACTGCGCGGAATCCAGCGCCATCATGCGATCCATGAAATCGACAATCTTCTTCTGCGTGGCTTCGTCGGGAGGGCCGCCTTTTTTCTCGATGGCCTCCATTTCCTTGGCGAAGGCAATGAACTCGACGGCTGCTTGTTTGGCCTCGGCCTCGCGGTTTTCGCGTTCGCGCTTGGTGATGCGGACGGGATCGGAGGGGTTGTTCGGATCGACGGAAATCCCAAGCCGGGCGGCCTCGGCAACGAGCTTCGCGTGGTTCCCACGCACGGTGGTCAGGCGTTGGTGATCATGCCAACCGAGGCTCGCGGCAGCGGCGAGGATGAGAATGGAGACGGCGATGGAAATTTTCATGGCGGGGGTTATTTGAGTTTTTCAAGGATTTCACCGCGACGCTTCGGGTCGGAAATTTTTTCGGCCAGGACGCGGGCCTGGTCCTTGTTCCGGCGCGCCGCCCAGCCGTCGAGGAACGAGGACAGGACCTCGTCGTTACCGCTGGCCTCGTGGTATTGCACGGCGAGTGCGGCGGCGTCTTCAAACTTGGTGTTGCCGTTGCCTTGACCGGCGTTGGCGAGGGCTTTCCCGGTGAGGGTGTTCACCTGATCCGGAGATTGGGCGGTGGCCCAGGTGCGCATGGCGTCGAGGTCTTCGGCCGTGATTTTTTTATTATTTGAAAGCGACCGGATTTTCGATTCCGCGGCTTCCTCGACGCACGCGGCCCGCTCGGCGGGTGTCGCGCCGATCCGGTCCATGAATTCGGTGACTTTGGAATAGCCTTCGTCGTTGCCGACCATCCGAGACGCCTGCTGGGCGAGCGTGTTCGCCTGAGCCTTTTCCGGCACCTGGTCGCGAACCAGCTTGGCGAAGGCCGCCTGGCTCTCTTCCTTGAGCTGCTGGAACGACCAATTCGAGAGCGTATCTTCCCGTTGTTCTTCCGGCATCGCACCGAGGCGGTTGGCAGCGGCAGAGGGATCGGTATCCAGCAGGACACTGATCATCGTGCCTTCGAATTGAAGGCGCGAACGACTCTTCCCGTCGAGCGCCTTGCTGTCGAATTTTCCGGCATCGATTTGCTGGTCGAACCAGGCAGCGGCTTTGGCGGGATCCTTCTTCGCCCATTCCTGCATGGCGTTGGAAAGCTGCCAGCTCATGGAGCCATCCTTATCGCCGAGGCGGTCGATGAACTTCGCCAACACCAACTCGGGATCCTTCTGGGCCAAAGGGCCGATGAGCATCTGCTCCAGCATGTCGCGGGATTGTTCAGGAAGATCGAGAGAGGCGATTTCATCCAGCGCGGCGACGAGTTCCTCCTTGGACATCGACTGCAGGCGCTGCTGGAATTTCATCATCGTCCGCATGTCGCCCATGCCGCCGCTGCGCTGCATCTCCACGAACTGCTCGGCGACTTTCTTCCAATCGAGCGGCTCCTTGTCCTTCGCGGATTTGGCCGGCGGGGCGGGCTTGGCGGCAGCGGGATCATCACCCGACCCGGAACTGCGGGCGGCGGCGATGTGTTTTTGCAACCGGACGCTTTCCGATTCGAGAGTGGAAATCGACCGGCGCTGGCTGCCGATCCAGACTCCGGCAACGGCCAGCGCAACTAACGGCGGGATGAGTGATGACGTTTTCAACTTGCTAGTCTTCATCGATTTAACCCGCGGATGTCAATAGAGCTGATGGTGGAAAGCCCTGTGGATTTTCCAACGGAAATTCAGCGCAGGATCGGTCGCGAGTGGTCCGGACGCTGACAACCGGAATGAAACCCGGATTAACTTCGGAATAGTTAAGGATTGTCAGCGAAGGCTTAAAATGCACCATCGCCGCATGGTGCGCTACCGTCCAAATGTCGCCGCATTGGTGGTGAACTCGGAGGGAAACCTGCTGATTTGCGAACGCCTGACGATTCCCGGGGCGTGGCAGTTTCCGCAGGGCGGAGTCGATGCGGGTGAATCGCTCGAGCAAGCGCTCCACCGCGAGGTGCGCGAGGAAGTCGGCCTGGAGGCCAAACACTACGAGGTGGTCGATCGGCGCGACGGCTACCGCTACCTTTACCCCGTGAACTCGCGGTGGAAAAAGCTCCGCAAGCACGGCAGCCATGGCCAGGAGCAGACCTACTATCTCTGCCATCTGAAGGAAGACGCGCCGCCGGTGAACGTGAACCAGAAGCAACGGGAATTCCGCGCCTACCGTTGGATCCTGCCGGAGGAATTCGATCTCGACTGGCTGCCCGCTTTCAAGCGGGACGTTTACCGGGAAGTCATGCGCGATTTTTTCCAAGTGGAGCTGTGACTCCGGCGCGCGGGATTCCCGACTTGCCATTCCGCTAGAGACCCGGCATAACGCGGGAAATGAAAAAGATCGCCGTTTGCATCCTCGCCATGATGAGCCCGCTGTGCGCGGAGAATCTCTTCGACAACAGCACCATGGACACCACCGGAGGCTGGAAGGGGGACAAAAAATTCGTCAAGGAAGGCGAAGAAGGAAAGGCCGCCAAAAAGCCCGCGAAGGAGGAAACGGACGACAAGGAAAAGCCGAACCGTGTCCTGCAATTGACTGCCAAATTGCGGGACCAGGTTTCCTTCAGCCAAGAAGTGCCGACCAAAGGATTGACGGACCTGCTGGTGAAATTCCGCTATCGCACCAAGAACTACATCGGCCGGGGATTGATGCTGCGTGGCAAGCGCGCGAACGATGGCTACACTTATACCGATCGCCCACTCGTCGCGGACGGCGAATGGCACGAAATGTCTTGGGATTTCGGCCAGGTGGACGGCAGCAACAAGATCGAATTCTTCTTCATCGCGCTGGAAGGCACCGGCGAAATCTATTTCGACGACATCACGGTCGAGGCTCCGAAAAAATAGCTTCGCCATCTAATCGTTCACGCGCAGGCTGGCGAAAGGACAACGGCTGGCATCGGGACGGGACTTGAGCGCCGCGGCAATCGTGGCGGCCGAGCGTTGGACCACTCCCTGATGGACTTGACGGCCGTTGATCTTCACGGTTAGAGGCGTGTCGAGATTCACCAGCGCGTCGGATAGATGGAGCGTGACTCCTATCGGCACGTCGCCTTCTAACAAAATATCATTGCCGGTGACGGTGGCGGTGATCTGCTGCCCGGCTTTTGCACTGCCTGCGGGGATTTCGAGCCAATAGAATTGATCGTGGGTGACGTCGTCCTGAAACCACACGATTTTCTTCGGCCACGGATTGCGGGTGTGTTTGGCCATCCACGGAACGGCTTCCGCATCCTTTCCTTCCATCCAATGGGGCAGTCCCTTGTAAACCTTGGTGAGATGTTCGTAGCCTTGCGGATCGGCTTTTTGGAGAGCTTCGAGTTGCCCGCCTCTTTCCGCCGCGATCTTGTTCCGGTCATAGGCCGCGTCCTCGCCGCCCATGAAGATGGCGAAGGGCAGATTCCGCAGGCCTAACAGCGAGGCCTCATTCGGATGGCCCGCCATCATCGCGGCGGCGGCGAAGCGGTCCGCCATCCGCGGCGCGAGCTGCCAGACGCCGTCGCCGCCCGCCGAGTAGCCCATCAGATAGACGCGGTTGGGATCGACGCCGCGGGTGGCGACCATGCCTTCGATGAGGCGGTCGAACAGCGGGTCGATGTGGGCCTCGTGCCACAGGTTCCAGGTATCCGTCGGGGCCCGGGGCGCGATGTAGATCCCCTCCTCCGGCTGATAGAGGCGGATCTGGTTCTGCCACTGCTGGTCGTTCATCGCCGAGGGTCCGTTACCGCCGCCGTGCATGGAGATCCACAGGCTGCGCTTTCCTTCCGGAGCCTCACCGAACTTTCTCTCCAGCCAGCGCAGGGTCTTGCCGCCGAGCGTGATGGCTTTCGCGGACATCTCGGGAGTCCGTTCCGCCTTCAATGCCGAGAGCGCTTCGGCAGCGAGCTTATCCCGCCCCCGCTCGGCTTGGGCACGGGTCAGTTCTTGCTCGGGCGCGGCCAAGGCGGAAGCAACGAGCAGGAGGGTCAGGAAAATCCGGCAGATCATGTTAGGTTGTGGGTGAAATTTCGCCCGGGTCGCGCCCGATGCCAAACAACAGCGCGATCACGCGCACGGCGAATCCGCAGCGCGATTTCCACGGCCGGGCCGGGCGGACGATTTCCCAGCCGGAGCTTTCCGCGAGCGCAGTTAGAGCGGGCGATGGATTGACGACGGTGGCGGATCCGCAAAGCGCGAGCATCGGCAGGTCCGCACGACTGTCGGTGTAGCCGTGGCAGTGGCGGAGCTTGCCATTCTCGAAATACGCCGGTGGCACGATTTGCTTCAGCCGTTCCACCTTCGCGATGCCTTTGTGGTTTTCCAAATCCGGAAACAACGGACCGAGCTCGACAGGCGTGCCGAGCGTGAGATCGAAGCCGAGTTCTCGACCGATTTCCGTGACGTAGAATTCCGGGCTGGCGGACGCGAGGATCAGAAAATGACCCTCCGCGCGCCGGCGTTCGAGCTTTTCCAGCAGCTCCGGATAGATCGAGGGCCTCAGCGAGGCTGCGAACTCGCGGGAGTATTCCGTCAACGTTTCCGGATCCATCCGCCACAGATAACTGAGGAAAACGCGCTTCATGCCCCCGGCCCCGAGCAGCCCGGCAAGCGGCAGTAACGCCAGGAACACCGGCAGGAAAATCCCCCGCCACGGCTCGCGCCGGAGCACAAAGTGCCGGAATAACAACTGGCAGTCCCACGCGATCAACGTCCCGTCGAGATCGAACAAGGCGATGCCTGAAGGTGGGTTTTCCGAAAACGACTGAGGCACAGGAGAAGGATTCCGTCTGTCGCGAGAAGTTTCAAGGACTGCCTGTCGTGTCCGGCGGAATGCAGCGGGCGGCTACAGCCCGGGGATTTCCCAGCCCTTCCGATAGTTGCGTTTCACGAACTGGGTCGCTTCAGCTGAGTTGGTGAACACCATTTTCTCCGCGTTCCATTCCAAGGTTTGCTTCGGAAAAATGCTGGCGAGGCAGCCGAGGAGCACGGCCTCGGTGAGCGGGCCGGCGTAGTCGAAGTTCGCGCCGGGCTTCTTCTTCGGATCGCCGGCGAGGCAACAGTCCACGAAGTCAAACCAGTGGTTGATGGGTTCCAACTTGGGCGGACGGATGCCCTTGAACTTCTCTTTGGGAAGAAGCTGCGGAGTGGACTCATGCTGGTGGAGCAGGACGCCCTCGGTGCCGATGTAGAGGCTGCCTTGATCGGGAATTGGAACTTCGCCCAGCAGCGCCAGCACTTCCGCTGGCGGGCGTTGGTCGCCATCATACCAAATGACTTTCACCGTGGGATCCGCCGTGTGAGCGGTACCGGGGTAAATGTATTCGACCTTGCCGTCGGTGGCCCAGTTCTCGGCATTGGGCGGTGGCGGGCCAAAAGAAGTGACGCTGAGCGGCATGGTGAGCGCGAGCGCGCGGTACCAGCCGCTGAACATGTGGCAGCCCATATCGCCCAATGTGCCGGTCCCGAAGTCACGGCGTTTGCGCCATTCTCCGGGATGATAGAAGCCGGGAATGTACGGGCGCTCCGCGGAAACGCCTAACCATTTGTCCCAATCGAGTTCCGCCGGAGGTGCCGCGGCATTCGAGGTGGGCACGGGGGTCATGTCGCCCCATTTCTTGCTCGAAAAGGTGTGGACCTCCCTGACCTTCCCGATATCCCCGCGGTGGATCATCGCCACCGCAAAACGCTCGCCGAAGGTGGAGGACACCTGGATGCCCATCTGGGTCACAATCCCCTTCTCGCGGGCGGCCCGCGTGACGGCACGGCACTCGGCGAGGTTCTGGGTGAGCGGCTTCTGGCCATAGATGTGCAGGCCTTTCGAGATCGCCGCCATGCCGATGGCCGCGTGCATGTGATCCGGGGTGCTGATGTTGACGCTGTCCACTTGGCCCGCTTCTTTTTCCAAAGCCTCGCGCCAATCGACATAGGTCCGGACGTTCGGGAATTTCTCTTTCACCGCGGCGAAGTTGCGCGTGTCCACATCGCACACGGCGGCGAGCTCCCATTTCGGATGGTTGGCGAGCGAACCGATGTCCGACCAAGCCATCCCGCCCGCACCGAAGGAAAGATGGCGCAACTTGCCGTTAGGCGATGCGGCCCGCGCGCCCGAGGTCACGAAGGGAGCCGCCAACAGCGTGGCGGCGGAAGTCTGGAGAAAGCGGCGGCGGGATGAGAGAGGTGTGGCCATGTCGCCGAACTACGCTCCCGGTGAGGGTCGATTTATCGCAGAATGGCAGATTCGTTTTCGAGCGACGCCGGGATTGGAGGATCCTCTCATTTCTCGGGCCAGCGGATCGGTGGCACCTTGCCAGCCCAGAATGGCTGGGCGGGATCGAAGAGATCCATGCCGTTCAAAATCACCGTTCCATCCTGCTCGATGTCAAAGGTTGCCGCACTGTTGTCCATGCGGACGACGACAGCCTTGCCGCCTAACGCCTTTCGGTCAAAGACTCCTGTTCCGGGCACCAAGGGAGCCACGAGGAGCGGTCGGCCCGGGTCGCCCACGGCATTCATCCCTGACAAATAGGAGAAACTACAGTTTTCCAAGCCGACTGCATCTTTGTCCGCTCGCGGCTCATCCCAGGTGAAAAAGATGTGGGTCCCGATTATATTCGCGGCTATCAGTTGATAGAAGCAATCGTTCGCTGTGGCAGCGCCCAACCGCGCAGTGGTCCCTGTGGCCTGCTTCACGGCGGCGGCGGTCTCCTCGTTGGGATAGGCTCCGTACTCGTTATCGAACTCGATCAAAGCTAGGCCGATCTGTCGTGCGTTGTTAACCGCCCGGCGTTGCCGGGCCAGCATTGCCTCCACTTCCTCCGGAGAAGGTGGTGTGACCGCACGGCTGCGATCCGTCTTCGTCTTCAAGGGCTCGGAGGTGGTGTCCGGGGAGGACGAGCCTGATTGAGGCGACGTCGTCGATGAATCCGCATCGGGGCCGGCCAGATCCTTGGTCTCCCGGTTCTTCCAAACGCCAAGCAACGCAACCAGCGCGGCAATCAATCCGACAACAAACAGGCATTTTTTTGTGCTCATGGTTAAAAGGGTGATCCAAGCGATCCAAAAACCGCCGTCCATGCTGGCGGATGCGATCGCCGCGGTCGAGATGGACCTCGCCGCCGAGGCGGAGGTAGTCCCCGTCAGGGTAATGCCAAGTCCCGCGGCAACCGTCGCAACCGGGACGCCGACTCCACGACGCTGCAGGAGTCCTCCCAATTTCTCCAAGGCGCGGCCTGCCTGTTGGCACAACGCCGCCTCACTCCGGCCGGTCCGCCTCGCCACTTCGGAAAACGTCAACCGATCCCCGTAGCGAAAGTGGGTCAACTCCCGGTCGGATTCCGGCAAATCGCAGACGGCGGAATCCAGATGCGGCAGCAGTTCGGCAAGCGGATCGCGAGCGCCAGCGAGGCGGGCGCTTTCCATGGCGGATTGGTGGCTGCGGCGGTCGCGGATCTGCCCGCGGATGACGCCCCTGCACTGCAACATCGTCACGCGGTGCAGCCATGAACCCAGCGAGCGGAGTTCGGTTAGCCCGGACGCTTTGCGCGCCAATATCGCGAAGACAATCTGAGCGGTGTCATCCGCCAGGTCGGTTCCCACCTGGCGGCGGGCGATTCCGCGCACGATGCCGAGATGCCGTCGGACGATTTCCGTGAAATCGGCTTGCCGCTGGTGACGGACCCAAGCCTTCAAAAGCTCTGTATCCGGGACCTCAAAAGTTGCCGGAACAACGGTTGATCTGGATGCATTCACTTCCATGGATACAAGTAAGTGCCAGAAAAGTCCCTAATGTGACAAAAAATATCGGAATATTCACGACCAGCCGCCTTGTCGATATATCAGGTTTTTTTCGCGAAACGGCATCGGATCGAGTAGGAATCCGAAGGAGTCTTCCGTTCACGTCCACCATCTAACCGGATACACCTCGGGATCGATCCGTTCGATGAACAGGTGATCTCCGTCCCAATTGCGGCGCGTCATTCCGGGTTCAAGTCGAGGTAGGAGCGGACGATCTCATCTGCCAGATCGAAGGGCGTCTGCGGCAGGGTTTTGTTCAGGACGAGACTGAGGGTGAATGGCGCGCCTTTCAAATCCGGGTAGTGTCTCGCGTAGGTGGTGTATCCGGGTCCTCCGCCACCGTGGCCGTAGGCGTCGCCCAGCGGATCCTCGCGGGAATGCATCAGTCCGAGTCCGTAAGCGGGAATGGATGTGGCCGGTGAGATCTTCAGCACTTCCACCGTTTCCATCATTTTCCTAACCGACGCTTGCGAAATGATTTTCCCGGCGAACAAGGCATCGTAAAAACGCGCGACATCGGCGACCGTTGAGAGCAGGCAGGCGGTCACGATCCATCCCGGCTGATAGAGCAGCCGGAAATCGCCATCGAATCCGGGAGCCTCTCCTTCCAGCAGCTCCTGTTTCACATCCGGCGCGATGAACGGCCTCGTATCGTGGAGCTTCGCTTTTGATAGAATCGATTCCTGGAGGTAATCGTAAAAGTCCATGCCGGAAAGGCATTCTATCAATTCCTTGAGCAACCCGTATGCGGGATTCGAGTATGCCCAGCCTTGGCCGGGCGCGAACAACGGAGTGCGCTTCAGCCCGGTTTCCATCAGCCGCCCGTAGCTCCACGGCTCCTGAGGATGCGCGGTCACCGCGGCTTGGTACTCACTTGAGGAAAAATAGTCGGACAACCCGCCGGTGTGATTCAGCAGTTGGCGGATGGTGATCCCGTTAGGTATCCTCGCATCGGGAAAAAAGCGGTGGAAGGGATCGTCCAGAAAATCCCCATGATCTTCACAGAGTTTCAGGATCGCCGTCGCTGTGAAGGTTTTGGAAATGCTGTAGATGTAGAATGGACGGCCATGATCATGGGCTCTGATCGATCCTGCGGAGAAAGTTCTCACCATCCCGTTTTCCGACACCGCGGCCATTGCGCCCTTGCAGCCGATTCGTTGAATCGCCGCTTCGAGGATGGCTGTCGGGTCGAAGTTCATGGCTACTCGATGCGCCGGGCCATCAGAATCATCTTCGGGCTCGTGTAGAAACCCGCTTTCGCATAGAAGGACTCGGACATGTCGCCCCTGGCGGTTAGCAGATAGACGCGTTTCGTGTGACTCTCCCGCAATCCATCGAACAGGCATTCCATGAGCCGGGTTCCAAGTCCCTGTCTTTGGTGTCCATGGGCGACGCACATTTCCTTCAGATAGAAATGCGCTCCTTCGTGCCATGGTTCCGAAATCCCGAGTGCGAATCCGGCGATTTCGCCCTCGGCAAGAATGATGACGCCGAACGACCCGGGCGTGCGGATGATTTGATCCAATCTCGCATGCACGATCCGGGGATCCCAAGTTTCGCTCCAGGGAGGCTGGGCGAAGGTGGACACGAACAGCTCGACGCAAGCCGCAAGGTCCGACGCTTCGAAATGCCGAGTCATGGAAGTATGGGCCCGCCAGAGCGGTGCCCGCTCAGACGTAGTGCAACTCCTTGGCTTTCGCCTCGATGGAGGATTCGTTGTCCAGCAGCTCCTGAATCGGATCCCAACGGCCGGAGAGCAGCGCCTCGCGGGCGGAGTCTGGCATGGTCACGGAGATTTCAAGACCGCCGGAGGTGCGGACCTTGAGGGCCTCGACATCAATGGTGACTTCGGTGTTAGGATCGGCTTCCACAGCATCGCGGATGGCGACGATGTTGGCGGGGCTGGCCATCACGCAGGGCATGGCGAGCGTGGTGGAGTTGCCGTAGAAGATTTCCGCGAACGACTCGGCGATGACGCCGTTGAAGCCGTATTTGCGCAGCGATTGC
Organism: Akkermansiaceae bacterium; assembly: GCA_041739215.1. GTDB lineage: Bacteria > Verrucomicrobiota > Verrucomicrobiia > Verrucomicrobiales > Akkermansiaceae > Luteolibacter. The sequence continues at coordinate 2,653 of JBGSOI010000024.1, read as the reverse complement.
GGGGCGTGCTCGCGGGACGAGCCGCAGCCGAAGTTCACACCGGCGACGAGGATCGAGGCCTGGGCAAAACGCGGGTCGTTGAGCGGGTGCTGGGTCTTGTTGCCGTGCTCATCAAAACGGACGTCGTAGAATGCGAATTCGCCGAGGCCGTCGAAGGTGACGCATTTCATGAAACGCGCCGGGATGATGCGGTCGGTATCGATATCCGCGCCGGGGATGAAGACTGCGCGGCCGGTGACGGAAGGAACGGGGTCGAGTGCCATGGTAGGATTATTCGGTGATTGGAGTGATGCGATAGCCTTTGCCGGTGAGGTGCGCCCGGACGCCTGGGTTTCCGACGTAGTGAGCGGCCCCGACTGCGAAGAAGTTCACCTTGTCCGGTGCGGCGCGGAGTTTCTCGTCGATCGTGGCCGCCATTGAAACGTCGCGGTCCGTGAGGAAGCGCTTGATGAATCGCTCGCCAAGTTCCTTGTGCTCGCCTTCCGCGATTTTCGCAAATCCCTTGTTCATTTCTTCCAGGACTTTCTTTTCGTTTCCCGAGGCGTAAGCGGCGATCAACTCCGCCGTCGCATCCTTGCCTGCTTCCCGATCCTCCCGCAATTGCTTCAGGGTGTCGGCCAGCATGAGGACTTGCTCCGCCTCCGAGAAATCCTCGAACAGCTTCAACTGACTCGCCGTGGTTTCGAGGGCTCCGGTGGTCTTGCCCTCCTTGGCGGCCCGTTCCCAGAGTTTCGCATCGAGGGCTTTCTCGCCTTTCAATTGGAACTGGAGCATCGGCACGGTCATCGCCACGGCCCAGGTCTTGAGAGTCTGGAAAGGCGTGGAATCCAGTTGCGGATTGATCTGCCGAAGCTCGTCATTCAATTCCTTCGCCACCTTGTCGCCGATGGATTCGTTCAACGTCTTGCCGTCCGTGCGCACCAACAGGGGCACCATCTCCATCTGCGATGCGGTATCCATCGGGATCTCGGTGTAAACCGCCGCCGAGGCGTTGAAAGCCTTCTCCGCCGCCGGGTGGAGATTGCCCACCGGCAGGACCGAGAGATGGATGGTGCCGAACAAATAGGACGGTTCCTTCAATCCGTTCCCCTCCACTTTCCATAACAGCGGCTTCGCCGGATGCGCAGGCTCGGCAGCCGCTAACGGGCAGAAAAGTCCTGCAACCGTTGAAAGGAATGCGATGGACGACAATGAGAGCAGGATTTTCATGGGTTCGGGCAGGCGGCTCAGGTTGGCGGATGCGGCAGTGCTGGAATATGGTTAGGCCACCGCAGCCGCTGGCTCCAGGTCGAAAACTTCGCGGGCATCGGCGATCGAGCCCTGGATCGCGGCGGCGGCGACCATGACGGGAGACATCAGGATGGTGCGGCCGGTGGACGAACCCTGGCGGCCTTTGAAGTTCCGGTTGGACGACGAGGCGCAAAGCTGATCGCCGATGAGCTTGTCGGGGTTCATCGCGAGGCACATCGAGCAACCGGCGCCGCGCCATTCGAAGCCGGCGGCGCGGAAGATTTCCGGCAATCCTTCTTGTTCGCACTGGATGGCGACGATCTGGGAACCGGGGACGACGAGCGCTTGCACGCCGGGAGCGACCTTGTGGCCCTGGATGAATTTCGCGACTTCGCGGAAGTCGGAAATTCGGCCGTTGGTGCAGGAACCGATGAAGGCGACGTCGATTTTCACGCCCTTGATCGGGGTGCCGGCGTCGAGCTTCATGTAGGAGAGCGCTTCTTCGATGGACGCCTTTTCCAACGGCGTCTTGGCCGTGGCAGGGTCCGGGATGTTTTCGGAAATGGCGATGCCTTGGTCCGGGGAGATGCCCCAGGTGACGGTCGGCGGGATGTCGGCGGCGTTGATTTTGACGATGTCGTCGAACACGGCGTCGGCGTCCGAGGCGAACGACAGCCAGCGGGCGGCGGTCGCGTTGAAATCGCTCATGTCCACATAGGGACGGCCGCTCAGATAGGCGACGGTCTTGGCGTCCGGATTGACGTAGCCGCAACGGGCACCGCCTTCGATGGACATGTTGCAGACGGTCATGCGCTCTTCCATCGACATGCGGTCGAAGACATCGCCGGCGTATTCATAAGCGTAGCCGATTCCGCCGTTCGCGCCGAGGAGGCGGATGATGTGGAGGATGACGTCCTTCGCATAAACTCCGGGACGGAGATCGCCATTCACCTCGATGCGCCGGACCTTCATTTCCTGAAGTGCGATGGTCTGGGTGGCAAGCACGTCGCGGACCTGGCTGGTACCGATGCCGAACGCGATCGCGCCGAACGCGCCGTGAGTCGCGGTGTGCGAGTCGCCGCAGGCGATTGTGGTGCCCGGCTGGGTGATGCCTTGCTCGGGTCCGACGACGTGGACGATGCCTTGTTTGCCGGAGGCGAGGTCGAAATAGGTGACACCGAAATCGTCGCAGTTCTTGCGAATGGCATCGATCATCTCAGCTGCAAGCGGGTCGGCTGGCTGGTCCTGATTGATGGTCGGGACGATGTGGTCGATGGTGGCGAAGGTACGCTGGGGGAATTTCACCTTCAGCCCGAGATCACGGAGCATGCCGAAGGCTTGTGGCGAGGTCACCTCGTGGATGAGGTGCGTGCCGATGAAGAGTTGCGTGCGGCCGTCGGCGAGGGTTCCGACGGTGTGAGCG
>JBGSOI010000238.1:0-38972 GCA_041739215.1 Akkermansiaceae bacterium | reverse complement strand
GGCGGGCACGCCGAGCCGTTCGTCGCGGATCAAGGCCGCGGTGCGCGCCGCGTAGGCCGTGGGCAGGATGCGGAAATTGATGAAGCCGGGTCCGGCGATGTCAGCGGTGGCAAGGTCGGTTAGATCGAGGTGATCGATGATTTCCTGGGCCAGCGCGCGCGGGTTCGACTTGCGTTGCTTGGCGAGGACCATCGCCGCGTTCGACTGATAGTCGCCGAAGCGAAGATCGGCCGCGGCGGTCACGGCGGCGGAGGCGGGTTCGCCGAGCGTGGCGGTTAGAGCGGCGGCAAGGCGGGATTCGAGTTCCTGGAGAAGCGTCATAAAGATGGGGCTGGCGAAGCCGGGGGGATCAAACAGCAACCCGGGACGGCTTGGAATCAAGAATCGCGAGAACTTCCTCGTGGTTTTCCGCGAGACCAAGCTGGCGGAGGACCTGACAGTTCGTGAACATTTTCGCGATCGCCGCGAGTGTCTGCAAGTGCATGTGGTAATCCTTGCGCGGGACGATGAAGAGAATGATGAAATGGACCGGCGCGTTGTCCAACGCTTCGAAATCGATGCCTGCCTTGGACCTGCCGAAAACGGCGATCACATGATTGAGGTGGTCGGAAAACGCATGCGGAATCGCGACGCCCGAGCCGATGCCGGTGCTGACCGATTCCTCACGGAGCCGGAATGCCTCCAGCATTTCAGCCTCCTGGGATTCCGGCAGCTGGCCGGTGGTGACCAGGTGTCTAACCAATTCGACGATTGATGGCCAGTGTTCCACGGCCTTCATATCAAGGATGATGTGGTCCGCACTGAGCAACTTGGCCAACTTCATAAAATGGAGATCAAGATCCGCAAATCGTTGCGGTGGGGGCGAGTGGTTACTGATGCAAGCGCATGATGGCAAGCGGATTTCGTAGGTGGGACCGAGGGTGAATTCGATTCTTCCTCAAGCGACGGGGGTTCACCTCACACTCCTCCACGATTTGCACGCGGATTGCTAGACAAGCCAGCCATGTCCAAGCCGCCTTTGCCTCACGGAAATCTCACCATCAGCAATTTGGGTCCGCGTTTATTTCCGTCACCCACCCTCAAGCGCGGCTATTCCCCGGAGGGACCTGCCTGGCACTCGGACGGCGACCGTATCCTGCTCAACGACCACCTCAGCGTCATCGAGCATGCGCTCAAATACCACACCCCGCTGAAATCCATCGAACTCGCCGGACCGCGGCGCGAAATTTTCTTCGACCCGGCCAAATCCGCCTGTGCCATCGTCACCTGCGGCGGTCTCTGCCCGGGGCTCAACGACGTCATCCGCGCCATCGTCATGCAGGCCCGCTACGGCTACGGAGTCAAACGGATCCTCGGCATTCGCTACGGCTATGAGGGGCTGAATCCCGCCTTCGGCCACGAGCCCATGGAGCTCACCCCACGATCCGTGAGCAACATCCACCATTTCGGAGGCACGTTTCTCGGATCGTCCCGCGGCAAGCAGGAAGCGGCGGTGATGGCGGACCGCATTGAGGATCTCGGCGTGAACATGGTTTTCGTTATCGGCGGCGATGGTTCGCAGCGCGGGGCGAACGCGCTCAATCAGGAGTTTGAAAAACGCCAGCATCCCATTTCCGTCATCGGCGTGCCGAAAACCATCGATAACGACCTGCTCTACATGGATCGCAGTTTCGGTTACCACACCGCGTTCGCCGCTGCTTTCCAAGCCGTTACTTCCGCCCACACCGAGGCCGCCGGCGCGCGCAATGGCGTGGGGTTGGTGAAATTGATGGGCCGTGACTCAGGCTTCATCGCCTGCTCCGCCGCGCTCGCGACCGGCGAGGCGAATTTCGTCCTGATCCCTGAAGTGCCGTTCAAACTTGAGGGAGAAACCGGACTGCTGGCGATGCTGGAGAAGCGCCTCAGCGAACGCGGGCACGCCGTGGTCATCGTGGCAGAGGGTGCCGGGCAGGATTTGTTCGACCTGGAGGCTCTGGGTTGCGACGCCTCGGGAAACCAGCGCTACGGCGACATCGGGACTTACCTCAAAGATCGCTTTTCGGCGCATTTCAAAGCGAAGAACACCGAACTCAACCTCAAATACATCGACCCCAGCTACATGATTCGCAGCGTGGCCGCCGCTCCGGAAGACCGGGTTTTCTGCAACAATCTGGGCCGCCACGCCGTCCACGCGGCGATGGCGGGCAAGACCGGCATGGTTGTCGCGCGCTGGCACCAGCGATTTGTCCACCTGCCAATGGACCTCGTCACCAGCGGTCGCCGCAAGGTCGATGCGCAGGGCGACCTCTGGCGCTCGGTCCTCGAAGCCACCGGCCAGCCCGCAAAAATGGGAACCTGACCTCACGGCCCCGGCGCGGCATTTCGACTTTCGGCGTGCCAAGTGGGTTGACGCTAGCCCCGATGCGATTACACCTATCCGCCATGCAAGCCGACAACGATCCGAAGCACGCCCCTGAAGGCCCGGTGGACGCCACCGAAATGGAGCCCGTTTCTGACACCGCCGCCGAAGGGCTGGACCCTTGGGAAGAACTCGAAGCCGACGTGGCGAAATGGAAGGAACTCTCGCTGCGTACCGCCGCCGAGATGGAAAACCTCCGCAAACGCACCACCCGCGAGCGCGAGGATGCCATCCGCTACGCCAACCAGCGGCTGTTGGAAGATCTCATTCCGGTCATTGACAATTTCGAAATGGGCATGCAGGCCGCCTCGCAGGACACCAAGTCGATGATCTACATCGGCATGGACATGGTCCGCCGCCAGCTCAACGATTTCCTCGCAGCCCAAGGCGTCGAGGAGATCCCGACGAATGGAAAATTCGACCCGAACCTGCACGACGCCGTCGCGCAGGAAGAATGTGCCGCCGGCGATGAAGGCCGCATTCTCAAGGTCACGCGCCGCGGCTACAAGCTGCGGGACCGCTTGTTGCGGCCGGCAAGCGTGGTCGTTTCCAAAGTTCCTAACTCGGCAGAATAAAGAAAATGGCTGTCAAAAGAGACTATTACGAAATTCTGGAAGTCACCCGCGATGCTGACGGGGATACGATCAAGAAATCCTACCGCAAGCTGGCGGTGAAGTTCCATCCGGACAAGAACCCGAGCGACCACACGGCCGAGGACAAATTCAAGGAACTTGGCGAAGCTTACGAAGCCCTCAGCGATCCCGACAAGCGGGCTGCCTACGACCGCTTCGGTCACGCGGCCTTCAACGGCGGCGGCCGTTCGGGTGGCGGTGGGTTCCACGATCCGATGGACCTGTTTTCGCAAGTGTTCGGCGGGGCGTTCGGTGGCGGCTTCGAGGAATTCTTCGGCGGTGGCGGATCGCGCCGCGGTTCCGGCAAACAGAAAGGCAGCGACCTGCGCTACGACCTGGAAATTTCCCTTGAGGAAGCCGCCCGCGGGGTGGAGAAGGAGCTCGAAATCGAACGCTACGTCCCTTGCGAACCGTGCGGTGCCAAGGGCAGCAAGGGCTCGGGCGGCATCAAGGCCTGCTCGACCTGCGGCGGTCGCGGCGTCGTGGCGCGCCAAGCGGGGATTTTCATCCAACAAACGACCTGCCCGGAATGCCGCGGTGCCGGTGAAACGATTTCCGATCCTTGCTCTAGCTGCAAGGGCGACGGCCGCGTCCAGCGCGACAGCCGGATCAAGCTCCGCATCCCGGCAGGCGTCGATACGGGCACGCGCCTGCGTTCGTCAGGCAATGGCGATTCCGGTGTCCGCGGCGGCGCGGCGGGGGATCTCTACGTGTTCCTTCACGTCCGTGATCACGACGTCTTCGACCGCGACGACGCGGATTTGTTCTGCTCCGTACCGTTGCCATTTTCCGTAGCCGCGTTGGGTGGCGAGCTCAAGGTGCCGTCGCTCGACGGCCAATCCTCGATCAAGATTCCGGTCGGCACCCAAGGAGGCACCGTTTTCCGGCTTCGCGAAAAGGGCATGCCCTCGCTCTCGTCCGGCCGCCGCGGCGATCTTAACGTGACGGTCCAAGTGGAAGTCCCGACCAAGCTCAATCACGACCAGCAGGAAAAACTCCGGGCGTTTTCCGAATCCATCGGCGAGCACAACTCGCCGATGCAGGAGGGGTTCTTCCAGAAGGCGAAGCGGTTCTTTGATCTGTGATGGAAATTCCATGGGTCGTATAGGCCCTATAAGTCCCATGGCCCGCTTCTACCTACCTCCGGACGCCTGGCTCACCGAGCCAGTGCTCTCCGGCGACGAAGCCCGCCATGCTTCGCAGGTTCTCCGGATCAAGCCCGGCGACTCGATCATGGTTTTCGATGGCCATGGTCGCAGGGCCTCCGCCGAAGTCATTTCAGTTTCCCGTGATCGCGTCCCGTTGAAACTGGGGGAAATCCTGCCGTCACGCCCACCATTGCCCGCGATCACCTTGGCGCAGGCGATTCCGAAGGGGAAAAACATGGACCTCATCGTCCAGAAATCCGTCGAGCTAGGCATCGCGGCGATCCAACCGTTGGTCACCCGCTTCACCGTCGTCCAACCCGGCGAAGGCAAGTCCGGGAAGTGGCGGCGCAACGCCCTCGAAGCCTGCAAACAGTGCGGCCAGGACACGCTTCCCGAAATCGCGGAGCCCCTTGCGTTTGACCGCTGGATCGGCAGCCAAGCCTCAGCACTTGGCCTGAAACTTATCGCCTCGCTCGCTCCGGGGGCCGTTCCGTTGCGGGAAATTTTAAAAAATCATCCGGCGACCACCCAGACCACCTTGCTCGTTGGTCCGGAAGGGGACTTTTCTACGGATGAAACCGCAGCTGCCATCGCTACTGGTTTTTTGCCCATCTCGTTGGGTTCCATTGTTTTGCGGGTTGAAACGGCCTCCCTGTTTTGCCTGTCTGCGCTACGGTATGAGTTCGACCGAGATGAGACCGCTATTCGAAAAGCGAGTCCTGAAAACGTTCAAAAATAAAAATTTTAGTTTGTCTTAAATATCTCGGAAGTTAATTATCCGGGTGTGATGAAGGTCAAACAACTCATTCTGCCGAGGACGGCGATGTGCCTGTTCCTTGGCAGTGCATGTCTGGCCGAGGCGTGGGAGCCCGGTAATTATCCGGCCCGCCCGCAGCGCATGCACAGCGCGGGTTTCTCCGTCAACAACCAGGACCGGAACGATGTGGTTGCCTTCTGGCACGCGGTTTACCAAGCGTCCGAAGGCTACGAAAAGCGAATCAACTGGACCGGCAACTACTCGGGGAACAACGGGACAGTCTCGGAGGCATTCGTGGCTGACGTCGAGCGGCGACTTAATTATTTCCGCGCGATGTGCGGAGTGAACTCGAGCGTGTCCGTGAGTTCGAGTTCCACGGTGACCATCGAGCCTGCGGATGCATTCAAACCGTCTTCATCCACCTTGAAGTCCAGCGCGTCCCAGGATGCCGCCTTGATGTTGGTGCGGAACTACAATGCCAAAACCGGTTCTGCACCGGCACTGACCCACAATCCTCCGAGCAATCTCATCGGTTGGTCCCCGGCGGCATGGAACGCGAACTCAAAAGGCAATTTCGCCTTCGGCCTTTATGGACCCGGCGCGATCACCGAGTACATGGTCGAGCAACTTTCCAGCAGCACCCTCACATCATCCTGGAACACGCTGGTTGGTCACCGCCGCTGGAATCTGTTTCCAAAAGCCACCAGGTTCGCCACTGGAGACCAGCCCGGAAGCTCTTTCACCAAGCCGCCGACCAATGTCTTCTACGTCTTGCAGAAACCCCGCGAAATTCTCGACCGGCCCTCGGGATTCGTCGCCTACCCGCCCGCCGGATTTTTCCCGGTGAACCTCAATTCTCCCTACTGGTCACTCAGTTGTGACGGTGCCGATTTCACCTTCGCCTCGGTCAGAATGACGGATGTCAAGGGCGACCCCGTGCCGATCCTCAATATCAAGCGAAGCAACGATTACGGAGATCCTGCCATCGTTTGGCAGGTCAGTCCGGCCGTGAACATCAGAGCGGTTGGCAAGGACACCACCTTCAATGTTCAGGTCAGCGGCATCGACGGCGTAGGCATACCCAAGTCCTACAGTTACGCGGTCACGCTCATCAATCCGGATCTGCTTAATTCGAACCAGCAGATTGCCGGTGCCACGACGGTCCCGTCCAAGGGCTCCAGCATCTACACTTTCATGCCTCCAGCCGGTGCCGAAAGTCTGCAAGTGGTGGCGTCCCGGAGGAATTCAAGCCGCTGGAAAGAGAATGCCGAAAACCCCGGGAAAGTCGCCGTCATCGATGGAACCACCGGAAAGAACTACTCATTGATAGTGAAACCTGCGTCCTTCCAAGGCTTTGGCGTGGTTTCCGGGGTTCGCTCGTTCCGCCTCACTTTTCCCACATCGTATGATTCGATGGAACGAGGAGTCCCCGACCAATCATTTGAACTCGACCGCGATCTCATCACCACTGCCAAAAGCAAGCTCAAGTTCCAATTCCGCCGTGGCTTCATGACCCGGAGCAGCGCTCTGGTCGTCGAATGCTCGACCAACGGCGGTGTGACCTGGAAAGTCCTGGGCTCGCCGATCAAGGGCGTCAACGACACCCGGCCCGACATCGCGGTGACAGGTGCGAGCCGTTCCCTGCCCAAGTCCGCGGTGCCACTTCGCATCCGGTTTCGCTATTTCACCAAAGGTGGCGCGATTTACACCCACGAAGCAGCACCGAAATCCCCGACCGGGATCTTCATCGATGAAATCACGGCCACCGGTTGCGATTGGCTGGAGCAAAAGAAGGCGAACGTCCTGCCCTCAAGCGCGCTGCGGTTTGTTTTCAGATCCACCACGGCAGGGGCCAACCTGGTGAAAGGGGATGAATGGCGATTGCGGCTGCGCACCAAGCTCGGCGGCAAATGGTTCCCCCACGGCCCGCCGAAAAACGTCAAAATCACCGCGCCTTGATCCTGGCGCGCGGGTCTAACGATCCCGCCGTTTGGCGGATTCCCACGCATCCTCCATCTGCGCCGGAGTAGCCGCTTCCAAGGTCAGTCCTTGGGAGCTGAGAATCCGCTCCATTTCCCCGAAGCGCTTTTCAAACTTGGTATTGGCCGCTGCCATCAACACCTCGGGATCGACATTGCGGAACCGCGCGAGATTGACCACCGAGAATAACAGGTCGCCCATTTCCTCGGACACCGCCGCCAGATCCTGCGCATCCACGGCGGCTTCCAGTTCCAGCAACTCCTCGCGGATCTTGGCGATCACGCCGATTTCCACCGGCCAGTCGAAGCCGACCTTCGAGGCTTTCTTCTGCAGCTTCGAAGCACGCAGCAAAGCCGGCAGTCCTTTGCCGACACCGTGCAGATAGGGTTCCTCTTCGTCGCCCTTTTCGGCGCGTTTGATTTCGTCCCATTGCCGGAGCACCGCGTCGGTGTCGGCGGCATTGCTCTCGCCGAATACGTGCGGATGACGGCGCACCAGTTTGTCGCTGATTCCGCGCGCCACATCGTCCAAGGTGAAGCGCCCGGTTTCTTCGGCGATCTCGCTGTGGAACACCACCTGAAGTAACAGATCGCCCAGCTCCTCCTTGAGATGTTCGAAATCGCCGCGCTGGATCGTGTCCACCGTTTCATAGGCCTCCTCGATCAGATTCGGCACCAGCGACTCATGCGTTTGTTCCGCATCCCAAGGGCAGCCGCCGGGCGCGCGCAGACGGTGCATGATCGCGCGCAGCCGGGCGAGTTGTTGCCCGGAATCCGGGGAGTCGGTCATTTCCGTGTCGGTCATTTTGAGGACTGTTTGGAGTGGGCGGCCTTTTGGAGGAAATCCCGTTCTTCCTGGGTGAGGCTTTGGACACCCTCGCGGGAAATTTTATCGAGAATCACATCCACTGCGGAATCCTGATCCTTTTGCAAGGCCGAGCGCGGCCGCAGTTTGGGAGCCGGCGGTTGGGGAACTTTCTTCACTTTGGGCCTGAAGACTTTAAGCCCCGGTTTCCGCCCTAACAACTGTGGATGCCGCATCAGGATATATCCCAGGATCGCCCCGCCCAGGTGGCCCGCCTGGCCGCCTTCGTTGCTGATCAAACCGTAGAGGCTGACTCCGGCGTATCCCAGCAGGATCATTCCCACGGATATCGACATCAGCGCGATCGCCAGTTGCCGCATGGATAGCTCGATGGGCGGAAACAGCAGCATCAATCGCAACTCCGGCGCGATGATGGCCACCCCGATCAGGATTCCGTAAAGACCCGCGGATGCGCCAACCACATATCCATCGGGCACCACCCCCAGCATCGCCAGCAGCGTGAAAAACACCGCACCCGCAACGCCGCAAAGCAGATAGAAAATCAGGAACTTCATGGACCCCCACCAGCGCTCCATCCATGGGCCGAAAAAGAAAATCCCCAGGCAGTTGAACATGACGTGAGCCACGCTCGCATGAAGAAATTGAAAAGTGATGAATTCCCAAATTCTCCCTTCAAACACCGCGGATTGGATCGCGAAAATTCCGAAGTGCCGGATCGGGCCGTGTTCATCCATCTCGCCTTTCATTATCACATCCAGAAAATAGATCCCGAGATTCAGAATCAGCAGCCATTTGACCACCGGCGTGAGTCGCGAAAAGAATCCGCCCCCCTCGCGGCGGTCGCTCCGGTGATAGTCTCGGTCGTTGATACCCATCCGCCATCGGGTTACCACGACATTTCCCCAACCGCAAGGCCGGGTGAAAATACTGTCACCGGGAAAGCCTTCGCGCGACCGCGCGGGTCCGGTTAGGTTGGCGGCGTCGGTTCGCTTTCGGGTGGCCGCCGCCCCACGTCGCCCTTGGCTTGGGGCGGCGGCGGCCCTGTTTGCCCGCCCCACCCGCAACCCTGCGGGAAAATCCAATTTCTTGAAACAATTCAGGGCCTCCCCGACGTTTTACGTTTGTTGTTGGTAGAATGGATTTATGGGCGGCCACCGCTCCGCGTCATTGCGATTTTCGCGGCTCGGAACGACGGCGGCCCACCACGGTTTTGTAAAGGCGGCGGGAGGGGTCCCGCCGCCTTTTGCGTTCCACCCGGTGAAGCGCGGCATTGACGATCCTTGCCCCCGGGCACCATCGTGGCCCCAGCGAAGGGGAGACCAAGAGCGCGCTGCCGATCCGCCCATGCCATACGACCTATCGAATCTAACCGAGCAGCCGGGACTGCGGCAGTGGATCCTCTCCGGGAAATGGAAAGGCGCCTTCGACTACCGGAGCCTGGCCCGGGGAAATGCTTATGCTTCCGAGCGGATGATCCGCCAGCTCGCCGTCCGCATTCTCTCTAACGAACGGGACGTGGTCGCCTCCGCGACGATCCATGGCACCGCACCCAAGCCCTATCAGACGGAGGTCAGGTTCGCCATGATGAAGGGGCAGTGGGCGATTGATCCCGATTGTTCATGCCCGGTGGAATATCTCTGCAAGCACGCGGCCGGGCTGTTGGTTTTTCTTTCCGCCGGGTTGGCCAAAGTTCCCGGGAATGCCGCTCCCCAACTCAGTGCGGAACTCCGCGATTGGCTGGCCACGATCGAGTCCGCAGCCCGCGCCGGCACCCCGGACGCGCCCGCCGCGAAACCGGAAAGCCGGTTTCTCGCCTATTGCATTGAAAAGCCGGAGTATCGCGAAGGCGCGCGCATGAACTTCGTCCTGCGCGTCGGCACCCGCCAGAAAGATGGCAGCATCCGGATCTCCGATTCGCGGGCCAATGCCGATCCATCACGACCGCCCAAATACATGACGCGTCAGGATCTGGCCGTCGTCGTCGTCTATCATCAACGTTATCGCAAGCTCCGCCTGTGGGACGACATGCCCTTCGAAGGGACCGGTTGGGAGGAGATTCTCGCGGGAGCCTTGGAGACCGGCAACGTTTTCCTTGGCCAGGAATCGGACGGGACCAAGCAAGCGAAAACCTACCTCCCGGTCAGGTCCGGGCCGGCGCAGTTGGTCAAAGCGACTTGGCGAACCCTGCCCAGCGGCAGCACCCGGCCGGTGCTCGAATGCGGAAATCCCGATTTCATCATCCTCCCTACCCAGCCGCCGCATTATGTGGATCCCGCCACAGGCAGCTTCGGGCCGCTGGAGAGCGACCTTCCCGCGGCCATCCTCAGCGCTTGGCAAGGCGGTCCGGTTGTTTCCTCCAAGGATGTTTCCGTAATCTCGGAGCGGTTCTCCGCCATTCCCACAACCAGCTTGCCCACTCCGGCGAAAGTGGAAACGGAAACCCGTGAGACCTCCGCTCCGAGCCCTCACCTCCGGATTTATTCCCGCACCTTCGGCAGCAGTTGGGACTTGCAAACCCTGACTGTCGGCCAGCTTTCTTTCCGCTATTCGGACAGTTCGTTGTTAGCGCCGCTGTCCAAGGGGCATCCGCAAATCCATTCGGAACTCCGCGCGGGCAAGCGCCTCGTCTGGCCGCGCGATTTCGAGGCAGAGCAGGCCCACTGGCAACGCCTCCGCAAGGCCGGGCTGCTCTCTCTAACGGGCCTGCTGCCGGTCAAATACCTGGACACCGCCGCCCTTCACTCGTTCGTTCCCGAGGATCCGCTTGTCACCCCTCAGCTCGCGTGGCTCGCGTTGTTGGAAAGTCCGGAATTGGCCGATCTCCGCGCTGCCGGCTGGACCATCGAGATCGATCCCAAGGCCGGTCTGACCGCCCACGATGCCGGTGAGTTCTTTCCCGTCATCGAGGCGGATCCCGATCACGGCATCGACTGGTTCCGCTTCGACATCTCCTTCGAGCTCAACGGCAGGCAGGTCAGCCTCATTCCCATCATCGCCGAAGCCATCCGCATGGACCTGCCGCCGGCCGATGCTCCGGATCTCCCGGAGTTCATCGACCTTTCCTGCGAGAATCCCGAGGACGGCTTCATCCGCTTCCCCGCCCGGAGGCTGATAGAAATCGTCGATCAGGTCCGCCACCTGTTCCACGGCCCGGTTGGCGACGGACCCATCCGCATCGACCGGCTCGCCGCCGCCGGCGTGGCCGATACGCTCGCGATCGATTCCTCGGAGACCACCCGCGCCCTGGCCAAGCTTGGCCACAGCCTGAAGCACATCACCTCGCTGCCGCCGGCGAAAATCCCCGCCACCGTCCACGCCGAGCTCCGCCACTATCAGATAGAAGGTTACCGCTGGCTACAGTTCCTGGCGGCCCACGGCCTGCACGGAATTCTGGCAGACGACATGGGTCTCGGCAAGACCGTGCAGACCCTCGCCCACCTCGCCGCCGAGCGCGCGAAGAATCCCGGCCTGCCCTCGCTCGTTATCGCCCCCACTTCCGTTGTTCCTAACTGGTCAGCCGAGGCGGAGAAGTTCACCCCGCATTTGAAGGTCGTCACGCTGCAAGGCAAGGACCGCGCCGCGGAGTTCGACCAGATCGCCACCGCCGACGTCGTTCTAACATCGTACCCGCTGCTCGCCCGCGACTTCACCGAACTCTCGCGCCAGACCTGGCATGTCATCGTCCTCGACGAGGCGCAGTATATCAAAAACCCCAAGGCCATCAGCGCGCAGAACGCCTGCAAACTCAAGGCCGCCCACCGGCTCTGTCTATCAGGCACGCCGATGGAAAACCACCTCGGCGAACTCTGGAGCCTCATGCGTTTCCTCATGCCCGGATTTCTATCCGACGAGAAATCCTTCAACGCGAATCTCCGCCGACCCATCGAGCGCGACCGCTCCACCGACGCCCAGCTCGCCCTCAACCGCCGCGTCGCACCGCTCATCCTGCGCCGCACCAAGGACCAGGTCGCCACCGAACTTCCCGCTAAGACCGAGCTCATCCACGGCATCGAACTCCACAAAAAGCAGACCGACCTCTATGAATCCGTCCGCGCCGCCATGGACAAGCGCGTCCGCGATGCGATCGCCGCCAAGGGCCTTGCCAAGTCCCACATCATCGTCCTCGACGCCCTGCTCAAGCTCCGCCAGATCTGCTGCCACCCGCAGCTTCTCAAGTCGGCCGCCGCGCAGAAGGTCACCGATTCCGCCAAGCTCGACTATCTGACAGTCGAACTGCTGCCAACTTTGCTGGAGGAAGGCCGCCGCATCCTGTTGTTCTCCACCTTCACCTCCATGCTCGCGCTCATCGAGGAGCATCTGATCGCGGAGAAAATCCCCTATCTGAAACTAACCGGCCAAACCAAGGACCGCACCACCCTTGTTAAAAAATTCCAGGCCGGTGAAGTTCCCATCTTCCTCATTTCCCTCAAAGCCGGCGGCACCGGCCTCAATCTAACCGCCGCCGACACCGTCATCCACTTCGACCCGTGGTGGAACCCCGCCGCCGAGAACCAGGCGACCGACCGCGCCCACCGGATCGGCCAGACCAAGCCGGTGTTCGTCCACAAACTCGTCTGCCGCGGCACCATCGAGGACCGCATTCTCGAACTCCAGAAGCACAAGGCCGCCCTCGTCGAGGCGCTTCTATCCGACGAAACCAGCAAGCTCCGCATCGACGCTGAGACGCTCTCGCACCTGCTCGCGCCGCTGGATTGAGAGTCGCCCTGTAGCGGCGGTCTGCGACCGTCGATCGCGAATGAACAAGCGCCTCCGCTCTCATCAAGGGGCATCGGTGGTCGCAGACCGCCGCTACATTTCCTCAGCCGCCGGTGCGTGGCGGACGTGGCTTCTTTTTCGCGTCCGGGGGGGTGACGTCACGCATGCCGGCGTTGCCCTGCTTTTTTGCTTTCTCCATCTCGGCCTGGCGTTCGGCCATGCGTTGGACGAATGACTTCTTGTCGCTGGTGGTGCGGGCCTTGAGCTCGGGCTCGGGGACCTTGCTCATGAGCCAGGTCTGACCGATGGAGAAGATGTTCTGGGTGGTCCAGTAAAGGGCGAGGGCCGAGGCGAAGTTATAGCAGAAGAAGAAGAACATGAACGGCATGAACATGATGATCCTCTGCTGCATCTTGTCGCCGGTCATCGGCGTCATCCGGATCTGGATGAAACTGGTGATCGCCATGACGATCGGCAGGATGTTGATGGGCAGCTGCGTGCCCAGGATTGGGAGGGCGAAAGGCAAATGGAATGTGTGGAGGGTATCTGGTTGGGACAGGTCCTGGACCCATAGGAAGCTCTGACCGCGCAGTTCGACGGCGTATTGCAGCATCTGGAAGAAGCCGAAGAAAATCGGGATCTGGATGAGCATCGGAAGGCAGCCGCCGAGCGGGTTGATGCCGTATTTCCGATAGAGACCCATCGTCTCGGTGTTCACCTTGTTAGGATCGTCGGGATACTTCTCCTTGATCTCGAGGATTTTCGGCTGGAGCTTGGCCATCCGCTTCATGGTGTGGGTGGACTTGGCGTGAAGCGGCCAGATGATGATGCGGACGGTGATGGTGAGCAGGACGATGGAGAGGCCCCACGCCCAGTTTTTGGCCACGCCGTCGAGGAGGCTGTGATAGAAGTTGAGCAGCCAGTTGAGCGGGCCGGAGACCCACCAGAACATTCCATACTGCATCACGTCGCCCCAGCCGGTGCCCCAGGCGCTTTCCATTTTGTGGAGCATCGGGTTGTGCTTGGGGCCGATGAAGATGAGGTAGCCAAGGGTGAGCGGTTCACCGGGTTTGAGCGAGACGGTCGGAAGGTGGAGGCCGGCGTTGACCGCGGTCAGGGGGGGCGCATTGGTGGCGAGGCTGATTTGGCTGGATTTCGCCCAGACGTTTGCAACGACAGGTTCGAGCGGGCGGATGAGGGTCGCGAAAAACTGGTTGGTGACACCGGCAAATTTGACGGGCTTCTCGCTGTCGCTCCGCATGATGGACTTGGCGGCGCTGATCATGCCGCCTTTGAAACCGGAGCCGTTCTTGAAGGTGATGCCGCCGTTCTCGCTCCAGAAGAATCCGGTGTGCGTGGGGACTTCTGCCTGATAGAGCGGCGAGGCCTCGCCCATGAAGATGCTCCATTGGCCGAGATTGGTGGCGGCGCTGGTGGCGTTCTCCAGCTTGAGTTCGAAATTCAGGATGAAGGCGGAGCCGGATTTGTTTTCGTCGGGGAGCGAGAAGGTTTTTTTCGCGATCAGGCCGGATGGGAGTTTGGCGATGTAAACGGCCTTTTTCCCGGGGATGGATTCATCGGCCTTGTAGGCATGGGGGACGTTTTCCAGGTTTTCACCGGCACTCGCGAGGGCACCGATGGGGGCGGGGCCGTAGCGGTTGGCCTGCACGAGCTGGGTCTTGCTGCCGACTTGGAACTGTTTCTTGAACTCCGCGTGCTTGATGCCGCCGCCGATGTTGGTGAGGGTGAAAATGACATCGCTGTTCTCAAGGACAACAGTTTCCTCCTCGGTCGGTGGGGGCGGGGGCTCGACGGTGAGCTCGGCAGTGGTCGTGGTGGGGACGTCGGGCTGGGGCGCGGCGTCTTTTTGAAGGGCTGCCTGTCGGGCGCGCTCCGCTTCCTGCACGGCCTGGTTCTTGGTGGAGTAGTAGAGGTTGGCAGCGAGCAGGCCGCCGCAGAGGGCGAGGATCACCCAGGTTTTACGATCGTACATGGAGGCGTGGTGGAAAGTTTAGGGGTGGGGTGATTCGCCGTGGCAAGAGCCGGAATGCTTGGTGGTTCCCGCACCTCGGGGCGACGGGACGGGGTCATAACCGCAGCCACCCCATGGATGACAGCGGAAAATCCGACAAATTCCATACCACGAGCCGCGGAAGGGTCCGTGGAGTTCAACGGCTTGCAGGAAATAGTTCGAGCAGCTCGGTTCATAGCGGCAACCCATGGCGGGGCCGGAGACGGCTTTGAGCATCGGGTTGAGGATCAGTTGGTAAAAACGGATCAGGACTCGGATCACAAAACTGAGGAATCGCGAGATCACGATTTTGCGTCGGGTCGGGCAAACAGGCCGAGACGTCGGGCTTGGCGCACCCAGTCGGCTTCAAGTTCGGCGAAGGTGGCCTTGGCCGCACCCGGACGGGCGATGGTGACGAGGTAGCGTCGGATTTCCACGAAGGCGGGGGCGTGTGATTGGACGAGCGAGCGGAACCGCCGACGGAGCAGGGAACGGTCGTGCGCTTTGCCGCTGCGTTTGGTGGTGATGAAGCCGGTGCGGATCGTCCCGAGGGTCGGATCGGCAAGTGTGCTTAAAATAACAAACCGGCCGGCTTTCGCCTGACCGGTGTTTTTGACCCGCGCGAAGTCCGCGCGATGGGTCATGCTGCATGTCCGCGGGAGTCGCATGGCAAGGATGCGGTGGATTCCCGGGACCGAGCCGAGGCCGGGCCTCAGTTGTGCTGCGTCGTGTGACGGCTGTATTGGATCTCAACGCCCTTCGGAACGAGGCGTTTGCGGCCTTTTTGGCGGCGGCGGCGGATGATGTCGCGGCCGGACTTGGTCGCCATGCGGGCCCGGAAGCCGAATTGGTTTTTCCGTGTGCGCTTGGATGGCTGATAGGTGCGTTTGCTCATGGCGTGTGTGCCTCAAATAAAGGTTCGTAATCCGTCCGGTTTCCGGCTCGGGGCGCGAACTCTAGGTGCCGGAATCCGGTTGTCAACCCGGCAATGGCACGAAAACACGATTTTTCACCCGCCTGAAAACCCCTGCAACGATCGGGTTTCATGGGCCGTATCCAAGCGATGCGAACCGGATGGGCGATTTTCCTGAGTGTGCCAGCGATTGCGGCCGCCTATCCCGAGGCCACGCCATTCGATGCGGCGCGGCAAGTTCTGGAGGTGCATTGTTTGGAATGTCACACCCCGGAGAAAGCGAAAGGCGATCTGATTCTCACCACGCGGGAAGGATTCTTAAATGGCGGCGAAGGCGGCACCGCACTGAAACCGGGCAGCCCGGATGAGTCTCCTCTCCTTCAGCGGGTGAAGCTCGCGCCGGATGATGACGAACGGATGCCTCCAAAAAAGCACGGCGAACCGCTCGCGCCCGAGGACATCACCGCGCTCAACCAGTGGATCGAAGCGGGTGCTCCCTGGCCGGACGGCGAGGTGCTGTCGCCCAAGGCGAAAACGGCATTGCCCCGCTGGGATGCGCCGCCGGATCCGCAAATCGTGTCGATCGAGGCATTTCCCAAGAACGTCACACTGGAATCGGCGGCGGATTTCCACCGGGTCATCGTGATCGCGCGATTCAACGACGCCTCCACCCACGACATCACCTCGCAGTCGAAAATGACGCTCACGGATGTTTCGCTGGCCCATCTGATCGGCACCTCGCTCACTCCGAAAAAGGACGGAGCCACGAGCCTGCGGATCGACTACCGCGGGCTGAGCACCGAGGTCCCGGTGACCGTGAGGGATGCGGAAAAGCCCCGGCCGATTTCCTTCCAGCTCGACGTGATGCCGGTCCTGACCGCGGCAGGCTGCAACACCGGCTCCTGCCACGGCTCGGCGCGGGGGCAGGACGGATTCCATCTTTCCCTCTACGGCTTCGATCCGAAGGGCGATCACTTCCGCCTCACCACCGAGATGGCCGGCCGCCGGATCAACCTTGCGGTGCCGGAGGAGTCACTCCTCATCACCAAGGCCATTGGCGCGGTTCCGCACACCGGCGGGAACCTGATGAAAAAGGACAGCCCGTTCTATCAGACGTTGGTCGGCTGGATCCGCAACGGTGCGGATTTCGACGAAGCGGAAATCCCGCAGCCGACGGGCATCGAGGTTCGGCCGAAGCAACTCGTGCTCACCGGCAGCGACGTGCGGATTCCGTTCACCGTGCGGGCCACCTATTCGGACGGAACCGATCGCGACGTGACCACGTTTTCCACGTTTTCGAGCTCCAACGACAATTCAGTCTCCATCAACCCCCGCGAAGGGCTCGCCGCTTCCAAGAACCGCGGCGAGGCGTTTTTGTTAGCACGATTCCACACCTTTACCGAAGGTTCACAGGCGATCGTCGTCCCGGCGGACCTCGCCTACAACCGGCCCGAGTTCGCGGCCTTCAATTATATCGACGGCCATGTTGCCGAGAAACTCAACAAGCTCCGCATCATCCCATCCGATCTGGCGGATGACGAATCCTTCCTGCGCCGGGTCTTCCTGGACATCGTCGGTTTGCCCCCGACCGTCGCCGAACGTGAGAAATTCCTAACCGACACGCGCCCGGACAAGCGCGGCGCGCTGGTGGACGAGCTGCTAAGGCGCAAGGAGTTCACGGAAATGTGGGTGATGAAATGGGCGGAGCTGATGCAGATCCGCACGTTCAACAACGGCCCGCAGCAGGTTTCCTACAAGGCGGCGCTCAACTACTATCAGTGGCTGCGCGAGCGGATTGCCGGCAACGTGCCCTTCAATGATTTGGTCAAGGAACTCCTCTCCGCGAAGGGCGGAACCTTCTCCAGTCCGGCGACCAACTTTTTCCAAATCGAGCAGGACGTCCTCAAGCTAACTGAAAACGTCGCCCAGGTCTTCATGGGCACGCGCATCCAGTGCGCCCAGTGCCACAATCATCCGTTCGACCGCTGGACGATGGATGACTATTACAGCTTCGCCTCGTTTTTCGCCCAGGTGAAACGCAAGCCCGCCGAGGATCCGCGCGAAAGGGTGATCTACGACGAGGGCGGCGAAATCCAGAATCCTGTGACCAAACAGAACATGGTCCCCAAATTCCTCGGTGGACCGAAACCGGACATCAAAGGCCAGTCGCGCCGCGAGGCCGTGGCCGGTTGGCTCGCCTCGCCCGAAAATCCATGGTTCGCCAGAAACGTCGTCAACATCGTGTGGGCGCATTTCAACGGCGTGGGCATCGTCGATCCGGTCGACGACGTGCGCGTTTCCAATCCACCTTCCAATCCTGAGCTGCTGGACGCGCTCGCGGAGAAATTCGTTTCCTACAACTACGATTTCAAAAAGCTCGTGCGGGACATCTGCACCTCGCGGACCTATCAGCTCGCGACCCGCACGAATGAAACCAACGTCACGGACACCCGGAACTTCTCCCACGCGATGATCCGCCGGGTGCGGGCGGAAGTCCTGTTGGACTGCATCTCCCAGGTCACCGCCACGCCTAACAAGTTCAAGGGCCTGCCGCTCGGCGCGCGCGCGGTGCAGATCGCGGATGGCAATACGTCGAACTATTTCCTCACCACCTTCGGCCGCGCCACCCGCGCCACCGTCTGTTCGTGCGAGGTCAAGATGGAGCCCAATCTGTCACAGGCGCTCCATCTGCTGAACGGCGACACCACCCAGCAGCGCATTCGCCAGGGCAAGTTGGTGGAAACGCTGCTCGGCCAAAAGAAGACTCCGTCCGAGGTCATTACGCAACTCTATCTAACGGTGCTCAGCCGCAAGCCCACCGACCTGGAGCGCGAAAAGCTCCTTGCCGCAATCGACGAGCAAAAGGAACCGGCGAAAGTGCGGGAAACCCTGGAGGATGTCTTCTGGGCCCTGCTGAACTCGAAGGAGTTCATCTTCAACCATTGATCAGCCGCTCAACCGGGATTCACGTTGGAAGCGGGTGGGGGAAGAGGGATTCGCGCGGCCGGGGCCACGTTCGAGGCAGCTTTCGCGCGGTTGGCCCGCTTGCTGGCTTCGCGATAAACCGCGGACATTCGTGCGAGGCCCTTGTGCATGCTGTCAGTCTCGATTTCATAGCGCTGGGGACCAGTGCGCACGGCGACCTTGCGGTGATGAGCTGGATTGCCTGCGATGGAATCAGATTTGTCACTGATCTGCGGGCGAGGGGAAGTGCTGGACGAGTTCTGGGCTGAAAGCGGTGCAATCATGCCGAGGACCAAGGCAGCAACCATGTGGGGGGACACGGGTGATTTCATGGGGGGTGGGGGAACGTGAAAACTACAGGGAATACGTGGATGATTGGCAACTCTTGATAGTTCAAACTTTGTCAATTCACCCCTATGTATTTTCAAGTTACTTAAGACAAGTGGCTTGTGTTTTGGTTTGAAGTGGGTTTTGGCAATACTTCACAAATATTGATTTGCTGGAAGAGCTTTCCAACTTCACATCAAGGGGACGAGTCGGCCTCGTCGAGGGGAAATATCCCACCGTGTTTAGGCCTTGCTGCCGCCGACTTGCCGGCAAAGATTCGACGAGATCCTGAGATGCGATGCTCAGGTGCCAAGAGTCCATCGCCCCGCCCCGCCCTCCACGATGATCCCGTCACCCCGCCAAATTTTCGCCAGCTTCGAACGCGGTGAGATCGAACGCGAGGAAATGCATGCGCTGATGGCATTGCACGCCCGCGAGTTGATCGTGGAAATGGAGGAGGACTATCAGAATCCGGCGATGGCGTGGGTCGAGACCCTGCTGGCAAGACGGCTGGCGAAGCGGCTGGTGCGCCTGCATGGGACCAGGCTGCTGCGGGAAGTGCTCGGCGCGCTCGCGGATGTTCCGGATTTTCCACCAGCTCGGCTTTTGTGGAACGCGTCCCACCCGGATGTGCCGCTGCATTGTTTCCTGCGGATCCGGCGGGAACCTGTTATCCGAATTCTCACCATTGAGGTCGTGGCGGGTAAAGTCCGCGTGGTGATCGAGCATGGCCTGGCGGCGAAAGGGAAGGCGACGCGACGGGCCTTCCTGCTGAAGCGCGACGACCACTGGAAACTGAAAGCGGATCCGTTCTAACAAGTCGGGCGAGCCCCGGCCGCCCCGATGGTTTTCCACAAACGGGGACCCAAGGTAACGGCGGCCACCAGGAGGCCAACCGCCAGGCCCCACCAGACACCGATCGCCTCAAGGTGGAATCCGAACGCCAGGCCCGCGCCGACCGGCAGCCCGACCAACCAGTAGGCGACAAATCCCATCACCGCCGGAACCCGCGCGTCCTGCATGCCGCGCAGCATGGCGGATGAAGCGACCTGCATGCTGTCAAACAGTTGGAATACGTCGACGATCACCAGCAGCGAACCCGCCAGCGCGATCACCTCGGGCGCATCGATGAACAGAGCTGCTAGAAATTTCCCGAAAACCAGGAACGCCGCCGCGGCCAGCAGCGAATAACAGGCGGCCAGCAACCATCCTGAGATCGCGATCGAGCGAAGCCGGTGCGTCTCGCCCGCGCCGTGGGCTTCGCCGATCCGCACGGTTAGAGCCATCGACAGCCCGAGCGGGATCATGAACGCGGTGGCCGCAAGGGTGATCGCGATTTGATGGGCCGCCATCGCACCCGGTCCGAAGCGCCCCATAATCAGCCCGGCCAGCGAGAACGCGGAAACCTCGCACGTCATCTGGAGGCTTGCCGGCAGTCCCACCGAAAGCAACCGCTTGAGATCCGCGAAATCCGGTGCCCGGAACCACCGGTATGGCACCCATTCCCGCAGCCCCTTGGCCCGCATCAGCCACCAGAACATCGCCAGCAAAATCGCGCACCGGGAAATCAAGGTCGCCCAGGCCGCTCCTTCCAATCCGAGCGCCGGGCAACCGAATTTTCCGTAAATCATCACCCAGTTCAGACCCACGTTGAGCACGACTCCACCGAGGAAAATCCAGAATGGCGGCCATGGGCGGTTCAACGCGTCGGCATGATTCTTTAAAGCGATCGACGCCAATGCCGGGATCATCGAAGCCATGACGATGCGGAAGAACCCGGTCGTCCTCCCGGCCACCGCCGGTGGTTGCCCGAAAAATCCGAGGTTCATGGAGATCCACCAGGAAATCCCGAACAGCACCACCCCCAACGCCGTCGCCAGATAAAGCCCATGGCGGCAACTCCCGCGGCCACCCGCCGGGTCACTCGCCCCACGGGAATTCGAGGTGAATACGGAAATTCCCGTCAGCAGGCCGATTCCCAGCACGAACGGCACATGAAAAAGGGAATTCGCGAAGGTGAGCGCCGCGAGATCCGTGACTCCCAAGTGCCCGACCATCACGGTATCCGCCACGCCAAGCAGCATCTGGCTGAGCTGCCCGATCATCAAGGGCGCTGCCAATCGCAGCGTGAGTCGGGATTCGTGAGGGAGGTTCATGCGCGGATCGCTGTGATTGAGTCAGAACGCCGATTTGTACACGCTATTGTCTGTTGGGAAATTATGCCAGGCCCGGACTCATTTTGCGGTTGCCCTCATCGCGAGAGTTGCTAAACCTCGGGGGTCGTCCGCGCAGACCAGCCTTGGGAAAGTCTGCCGGTGACAAAGTGCAACGCCTCGGTAGCTCAGTTGGTAGAGCAGTTGACTCTTAATCAATTGGTCCTTGGTTCGAATCCAAGCCGGGGTACTTTCTCAAAAACAACAGTTAGGGGAGCGGAATGTTCCCTTTTTTTGGGTCTGGCCCCTGCTTCTCCGGTCACCGCCTGACGGCGATTCGATAGAACCGCTTTTCGTGGCCGGTGCCGCCGATGTCGTTCACCTCGATGGGGCTGCCAGTACCGGGGATGTTGTCCTGCACGGCGGTCCACTCGCCATTTAACATGGAAGCGGAGCGCTCCACACGGTAGGTCCGGTTAGGGACGCTCGGAAAGGTGAGGTTCATGTTGGTTCCGCTTGCCTGCATGGAGTCGATTTTCAGCAGGCTGGATCGGCTGTTGGGATCAGTGCCGCTGATGTATTCCTGCTCGTTGATCCAGCCGTCCCCGTCGGGATCGGCACTGTCGGCTGCGGTTCCGATGTTAGATGTCACGTCGAAGTTCGCTAACCGCCAGTTTTCCACTGCGGTGTAAGTGGTCGCCGAGACGGAGGCGGAGACGATGCCATCGCCAGCGAACCCCAGCGCGACGATCTGATAGTGCCATGTTTCACCGTCTGCAAGGTTGGTGTCCGTATAGCCAGGATCTGAAACTCCCGCGCTTAGTTCGACAAAGGGGCCGCTGCCGCTCATCGCGCGTCGTACTGCGTAGCCGGTCGCGCCGGTTACCGCGTCCCACGAAAGCGCAATCTGCGAGGCATCCGGTGCCGCCGCCACGTTCTGCGGTGCCGGAAGCTGGCCTGCCGCGAGGGCCTGGACTTCTGCCAGGTTGAGGATGCGGTCGTAGAGGCGCACGTCGTCGAGCGCTCCATTCAGATAGTTGGATCCGGGCTGAAGGCCGCCGATGCGGAGAACGGTCGGCCAGGTGCGCGAACCGATGGGGCCCGTGCCGCTCCCGCGAAGGACGCCACACCTGCATTGCGCCGTTGGTGTTGTCGCGCGTGGTGGCGACGTGGCACCAGGCACCGTTGTTGATGTTCACCGAAGAGGCAACCGTGGTGTCGCCACCGGTAGAACCGACGCCCAGGACGAATTTGCCGTTGACGATGGACGTGCCCCAGTCGGTCCCGCCGCCGCCAATTTCGCCGTCCACCAGGCCTATGCCTGACCACCATTGGTTGCCCGCGGAACCGGCGGTGTCGGTGGTTTTGACCCACATGGTGACCGTGAAATCATCGGTGACGGATGGTGGAATGGTCACGCTGCTGCCCGAGCCATTGAATTGCGCGGCTTGGGAACCGACCTTGCCCATGACATAGGTCAGTCCGGTGGCGGTGCCGTGGAAGCCATTGCCGTTGGAGTCCTGGGTGTTTGCCTCGAAAGCATAGCGCGCCTTGAATTCCGACAGAGGGGTGTTGGTTCCCGGAATCACTAACAGCGTGACGCTCCGGGGCGGAGCGCTGAAGGAGGCTGTTCCGTTGCTAACAACCGCATCGGTGAGCCGGGTGATCGTGTTCGCGCTGGTGAACTGCCAGACTCGGGCCGCGCTGCCGGCAATGAAGTTGGCGAGGTTCACCGTGAGGGGCGTGCTGTCGGGTAGGTATTTATTGAGCACCATCACGGTCATCGCGTTGTCGTTGGAGCGCTGGGCGGCGAAGGCTGCGACGTTGTCCGGATTGGCGACGGTAGCCGAGACGCTGGTATCGCCGAACGTGCTCTTGAGTCCGTCGTAGTTGCGGTAGATCTTGAAAGCATTGCGGACCGCAAGATTGCCGTCCAACGATCCCCAGAACGTGGCCAGGTCCACGCCCTCGCGGCCGAAGATGCCCGCACCTAGGCTTGTGCGATGGCGCCGCTGATGTGGTTTTCGGCACCTCAACTGTATTCAGTGACGATCGCTTTCGCCGAGACTCTCGAAATACCAATCCCCGGCGCGGTTGGTGGCGTTGATCTGCCAGTTGTAGGTGGTGGTGGCGTTGCCCCCGCGGCGGTTCACGCTGATGTTCAGAGCGTTCATCGTCGCTTGATCTGCCCAGTTCGCGCCGTAAATAAGCGGGCTGATAGCGCGACAGTTCAGGTTGGGGTTTACATCGACGGTGGCGGCGGGATTGTCCGCAAGGGCTGTCGCTGAAACGGCGAGCAATACGGCGCAAAGCGGCCGCGCCATCCCATGTATGATGGATGCAGCTTTTGTTTTTTCCCAATCACGGGATGTGTCCGGAGGTTTCATTGATGAGTAAGCTTTTGTCGCCGCAGGCGAGCGTCGCAATTCAAGGGACGGATAGACGCGGCGTGCAGGGTTAGGACCGCAGAGCAGTTGTGGTCGGTGCGAGTCCCCCGGTGTTGGCTGTTAGTTTGATCTCGCCAAGCTCCGTGGTGGTTTGCACGATGACCTGCGCCAGACCGTTGAACAGGCTGCGACTCCATTTCGACGAAGGACCGATGAACTGTTCCGGCTCGTGCGACGATGGAACGCCATTGCCCACGCCGATGATTTTTCCGGGACCGGTGATCTCGAAGGAGACCGCTTTCCCACCCGTCGGAACCATGCGTCCCCGCGCGTCGGCGACCTGCACGGTGATGATTGAGACATCGTGCCCATCGGCGGCAAGTTTGGCGCGGTGTGGGGCGAACTCGACCGCGGCTGGATGGCCTGTGGCTTCGATCTTGGAAGTTAGAGTCTCCTTGCCTCCCTTATAACCCTGCGCGAGCAAGGTGCCGGGTGCGTATTTTACAGGCCATTTGAGATGGGAGTTTCCGGTCATCGGCTTGCGGCCTAGGCTTTCTCTGTGTTCGAAGTTCTTCGCCACATCGGTGGCATGGCCGAAGGCGAACTGCCAGTTGGCATCCATCAGCAGCCGCTCGCGAGGCAAGTCAGCAGCCAGCGTGACCACGGTGAGGAGAACGACCGGAGCGAAGAACGGGATGATGCGTGGCATGGTTAGGCCAGGGTGGATGATGGAGCTCCGACCGGTATTCCGACCGGTCGGCACGAAGGAGTTTTCAGCGGCCAAGCCAGCCGCTGCATTTCGCGATCATAGAGATCCTCCATGTTCCCGCCATCCCCCGTTGCAGGGATTGTTGTCTGCCCCTGGGACCTGACCTTGCGGCCCTTTTCACATGGCCAGGTGAGGTCGATCCAGCTGCTTGCGGCTCGGCGATGCGCTTCTGAAGAGCGGCTTCCTACGCAAGCACGGAAGAAAAAGCCGAAAGTGCCGCACTTTGGTTAGATGCCGGCGAGGATGCTGTTGAACGTCGTGCTCGGGCGGAGTGCGGCGTTGGCTTTGGCGTCGTCCGGGAGGTAGTAGCCGCCGATGTCGATGGGTTTGCCTTGGACGACGAGCAGTTCGGCGACGATTTTCTCCTCGTTGGCGGTTAGGGCTGCGGCGACGGGGGTGAAGATGGCTTTCAGTTCGGCGTCGTCGTTTTGCGCGGTGAGAGCCTGGGCCCAGTAGAGTGCCAGATAGAAATGGGAGCCGCGGTTGTCGATGGTGCCGAGCTTGCGGCCCGGCGAGCGGTCGAATTCGAGGAACTTGCCGGTGGCGGAGTCGAGGGTGTCGGCGAGAACCTTGGCTTTCGGCAGGCTGAAGGTTTCGCTGATGTGCTCGAAGCTTGGAGCGAGGGCGAAGAACTCGCCGAGCGAATCCCAACGGAGGTAGTTTTCCTCGGTGAATTGTTCGACGTGCTTCGGTGCCGAGCCGCCGGCACCGGTTTCGAAGAGGCCGCCGCCGTTCATGAGGGGCACGATGGAAAGCATCTTGGCGGAAGTGCCGACTTCGAGGATGGGGAAGAGGTCGGTGTTGTAGTCGCGGAGGACGTTGCCGGTGACGCTGATGGTGTCTTTTCCCTGGACGATGCGCTCCAACGAAAAGGTGCAGGCTTCCGCGGGCGGGAGGATGCGGAGGTCGAGGCCGGTGGTGTCGTGGTCCTTGAGATAGGTTTCGACCTTGGCGATGATCTGGGCGTCGTGGGCGCGGGATTTGTCTAACCAGAAGACGGCGGGATCGCCGGAAGCGCGGGCGCGTTTGACGGCGAGTTTCACCCAATCCTGGACGGGTGCGTCTTTCGTTTGGCAGGCGCGCCAGATGTCGCCGGCTTCGACTTCGTGGGAGAGGAGGACGTTCCCGGCGGAGTCGGTGACCTTGACGGTGCCTGCTGCCGGGATTTCGAAGGTTTTGTTATGGGAGCCGTATTCCTCGGCGGCTTGGGCCATGAGGCCGACGTTCGGGACGGAGCCCATGGTTTTGGGATCAAGCGCGCCGTTCTTTTTACAGAAGTCGATGGTGGCTTGATAGATGCCGGAGTAGCAGCTGTCGGGAATCACGGCGAGGGTGTCGCCGGTTTTTCCCTGGGCGTCCCAGACTTTTCCTCCAGCGCGGATCATCGCGGGCATGGAGGCGTCCACGATGACGTCGGACGGGACGTGGAGGTTGGTGATGCCCTTGTCGGAATTCACCATGGAGAGGGCAGGGCCGTTCTGATAGGCGGCTTGGATGTCGGCTTCGATTTCCGCTTTTTTGTCAGCGGGGAGTTTTTCCAATTTCGTGACGAGGTCGCCGAAGCCGTTGCGGAAATCGACGCCGAGTTCCTTGAGGGTGGCGGCGTGTTTGGCGATGAGGTCTTTGAAGAAGACTTCGACGGCGTGGCCGAAGATGATGGGGTCGCTGACCTTCATCATGGTTGCCTTCATGTGGAGCGAGAGGAGAACGCCGTCGGCTTTGGCCTTGGCGATTTGCTTGCCAAGGAAATCGACGAGGGCGGCCTTGGACATGAAGGTGGCGTCGAGGATTTCACCGGCCTTGAGCGGGGTGGATTCCTTGAGGATCTTGGTGCTGCCATCCGGGCCGATGAACTCGATTTTCACATCGGTAGCGGCAGGGACGCAGACGGATTTTTCGTTGGAGAAGAAATCGCCGTGGCCGTCCATGGAGCCGACGGTGGTTTTGGAATCCGGGGACCAGGCACCCATCGAGTGCGGGTGTTTTTTGGCGTAGTCCTTGACGGCTTTCGGTGCGCGGCGGTCCGAGTTGCCCTCGCGGAGCACGGGGTTCACGGCGCTGCCCATGACTTTGGCGTAGCGGGCCTTGATGTCTTTCTCGGCGTCGGTGGTGGCGGTTTCCGGGAGGTTCGGGAGCGCGTAACCTTTCGACTGGAGCTCGGCGATGGCTTCCTTGAGCTGGGGAACGGAAGCGGAGATGTTCGGCAGCTTGATGATGTTCGCCTCGGGGGTGAGGGTCATCGCGCCGAGTTCGGCGAGGGCATCCGGGATTTGTTGGTCGGCAGTGAGGAAATCCGGGAACTGGGAGATGATGCGGCCGGCGAGCGAGATGTCGCGGGTTTCCACGGTAATGCCCGAGTGTTTGGTGAAAGCCTGGACGATGGGAAGGAACGAAAAGGTCGCAAGGGCGGGAGCTTCGTCGGTCTTCGTGTAGATGATGGTGGGGATCTCGGACATGATTGAGGCGGGTTGAAAACGGGAACGGTCGTGTAGGGCATTGCCCTGCGGTGGTCAAAAGCAATTGCTTCGCCAATTGATTTGTAAATTCACACCGGAAACCCACCTGCGGAATAACGCTGTGAATAACTTGGGGGAAATGTAGGAAACGCGCTATTCCAGCCCGCTTCCTGATCCCTTCGTCCACATCTGCTGGATGTTAGGCCGGCCTGGTCCGCACCCGGCGCGTCGGGAGTTATCACCATTATTTTGAGAGCTTCAAACGCGTGATTGACATTCAAGTTTATGGTCTTCAATCGATTACGTGATTGCAAAGCGGTTGCTCGCGATTGTTATCAAGTTATTCACAGGCCGGTTTTAGCGCTTTGAGCAAGAAATCAGGAATCGCCGTCATGAACCGGATTTCGTGCGGAACGAGAAAACTGGTTAAGAAAACCGTTGTGAATAACTTGGGAGAATCTCTCAAATCACCACCCGGAATCCCCGTGAATTCAACGAATCGAGAAGTCGTCCGGGAAATTTGTCGAGTGTTTCAACGTGAGGTGTTTGGCGCGCTCACCAGAGAGAACCGGCGGGCGGGCAAATCTCCTGCTACCGGCGGATTCTTTCCGCTTTACGCTGGGCCGTGATCCCTTCAGACAAGTGGCCCCGCAGCACGAAAGCCGTGCGGCGGATCCGTTTAAATCCATCCAAACATCCAATCATGGACATCCAAATCGCCACTCTCTGTGACTTCGCCGCCGACTACAATGGCAAGCTCGTCATCTCCGGAACCTTCGACACCCTCGCGGCCCGCGCCGTGCCGGTGGTTCACCCGTCCTGCGCCCTCGCCATGCGGTTCTGCTTCACCCCTGAAGATGCCGGCCGTCACAAGCTTTCCATCAACATCATCAACGAGGACGGCGAGTCGCTCGATCCTAACAACATGCCGATCGAGCCGGAGTTCGAAGTGCAGCTTCCCAAGAACGTGCCGTTCCTGACCCGCAACATCGTGATGAACCTGCAAGGTCTTCGTTTCGAGGAAGCCGGCATCTATTCGATCGACATCGGCTGCGACGGAGAAATCCTCGTGCGCCTGCCACTGCGGATCGTCCAGGTCACGCAAGGGGCCAACGGCGAAACTCAGATGGCGTAATCCGGCGGCGTGGTGTATCAAACCGCCATGCCACCAACCGCTTCCTTTTCTTGTGCCCTCGTCACCGGCGCCTCTTCCGGGTTAGGCGAGGAGTTCGCCCTTCAAATCGCGCCACGGGTCGGCAAGCTCGTCCTCGTGGCGCGGCGCGAGCCGCTGCTGCTGCAACTGGCAGACCGCATCCGCGCCAAATTCCCGCATGTCGCAGTCGCGGTGTTCGCGGTCGATCTGCAGCGCTCGTCCGAGCGCGACCAGTTGGTGGCCGCATTGGCAGCCAAAGGATTTTTACCCGATCTGCTGGTCAACAACGCGGGCTTGGGAGACTACGGCGAATTCGCCTCCGCCGAGTGGGGGAAAATCCAGTCGATGCTGGATGTGAACATCGAGGCGCTCACCCATCTCAGCCACTTGCTGATCCCGGAAATGATCCGGCGTGGCGGCGGGGCGATCATCCACGTGAGTTCGCTCGCCAGCGTGATCCCGATCCCCGATTTCGCGGTGTATGCCGCCACCAAGGCTTATGTCAGCAGCTTTTCCGAGGCGCTGCGCATCGAGCTGCAGGAACACGGGATCCGGGTCCTGGCGGTATGCCCCGGACCGGTGAAGACCGAATTCGGCAAAGTCTCGCGCCGATCGCCCGATTCGCCGGGGATGCCGTCCAAGAAGTCGTTCTACGTGCCCAAGGAACAGGTCATTGGCGAAGCTCTAACGGCGTTGGACCGGGACGCGCCGCGCGTCTATCCGGGATTGAAAACGGCTGCCGCCGCGCTGGTGTTGGCAGCCTTGCCGATGGTTGTGTTGCGGTTCGCGCTGGGGTTTCGGCCACGGAGAAATGGTTAGGTCGTCTCCGAGAAGCAGCCCTGCCCCCTACCATCAACGACTGCCTTCTCTTCTGGCCATCGATTGCCGAACCAACGGGATCTGAATCAGCAGTCCGGCGATAAAACAGAAAGTGATATCCGGAATGAATGTGGGATGCAGGCTCGGGGTGAGGTGATTCCGATAGGCTGCGATCGCGAGAGTCACTCCGACGATGAAATGGAACGGACCTAGGAGCCGGATCAGGCCGACGTAAGCCGCCGGACGCAGACAGGCGACGGCGGAACCAATGCCGATGCATCCGAATGCCGAAGACGCCATCCGCAGCCAATAATCCAGCAAGGGATCATAGGGAATCACGTTGGCTCCCATGTCCTGGAGTTGATCGGTAGCGATGTCCCAAGGCGCAAAGGTGAAAAAGAACGAAATTCCCCAGCCGCATGCACTCAGCAGCAGGCCAACCCTCAGAATTGTTAGCCAGGTCCGCTCTTTTGGCAGCATGGTCTAACTTGGTGGGTCTAACGATTTCGGCAGGGCCGGCAGATCAAGCCCGCTCCGCCAGCGGCTTGTAGCTGCGCAGCGTTTCGCCGGTGTAAATCTGGCGGGGCCGGGAAATGCGGCTGTCGGCATCATCCATGACTTCCTTGTAGTTCGCGACCCAGCCGGGCATGCGGCCGATGGCGAAGAGCACGGTGAACATGTTCATCGGGATGCCGATGGCGCGCATGATGATGCCGCTGTAGAAGTCGACGTTCGGATAGAGTTTGCGCGAGACGAAGTAGTCGTCGTGGAGCGCGACTTCCTCGAGCTTCTTGGCGATGTCGAGCAGCGGGTCGGAAACGTGGAGTTGGGCGAGCACCTTGTCGCACTGTTCCTTGATGATGACCGCGCGGGGATCGAAACTCTTGTAAACGCGGTGACCGAAGCCCATCAGGCGGCGGTTGCCGACCTTGTTCTTCACTTGTTCGAGGAACTTCGAGCCGTCGTCGCCGTCCCTGTGGATTTCCTCGAGCATTTCGAGGACGGCTTGGTTAGCGCCGCCGTGGAGCGGGCCCCAGAGCGCGCAGACGCCGGCGGAAGCCGAGGCGAAGACATTCGCCTGGCTTGAGGCGACCATGCGGACGGTGGAGGTGGAGCAGTTCTGCTCGTGGTCGGCGTGGAGGAGGAAAATGAGATCGAGCGCGCGGACGACTTCCTGATTCATGTCATAGTCCTCGCCAGGGAGCGAGAACATCATGTGGAGGAAGTTCTCGGTGTATTTCAGATTCGTTTTCGGATAGCTCGGCGGCAGTCCGGCGGCCTTGCGGTAGGAACAGGTGGCGATGGTCCGGGTTTGGGAAATGAGCCGCGCGGCGTGGATCGGGAACGCTTCCTTGAGAGACTTGCGATAAGTCTTCATGCTCGGATAGGCGGACGAGGCATGAATCATCGCCGAGAGGATGGACATCGGATGTGCCTTGGGCGGGAAGGCATCGAAATGTTGCAACATGTCCTGATGCAGCATCTGATTTTCAGTTAGCTGGGCGGAAAATCCCGCAAGCTCGGCGGCGGTGGGCAGCTCGCCGTAGATCAGCAGGTAGGCGGTCTCGATGAAGGTGCTCTTCTGCGCCAGTTCGGCGATGTCGTAGCCGCGGTATTGGAGAATGCCTTTTTCGCCGTCGATGAAGGTGATGGCGCTTTTGCAGGCTCCGGTGTTGCCGTAGCCGGGATCCAGCGTGATGCAGCCGGTTTTGGCCCGAAGCGCGCCGATGTCGATGCCCACTTCACCTTCGGTTCCAACAATTGTCGGCAGTGCGAGAGGCTTGCCGTCGATGATCAATTCCACTGTTCCGTTCATGCGGCGCGATCCTAATCAGCAGACGAACGGATATGCCAGCCTGCAATGCAGCGATTTTTCAGCAATTCCAATCACTTCGGACCGGACTGGCATTCATCCGATTCATTCACCCGCATCCGGGTAGGAACCTAGCAGTTTGACGAGCGAGCAATGATTGGAAAGTTCTTCCAAGGCTTCGGCGACTTTCTGATCGTCGCAGTGACCGGCGAGATCGACATAGAAAATGTATTCCCAGTCCTTGCGCTTGGACGGCCGGGATTCGATTTTCGACATGTTGATGTGAAATTGGTCGAAAGCCTGGAGCGCTTTCACCAGCGAGCCCGGCCGGTCGTGGATCGCGAACAGGATGGAAGTCCGGTCGTTGCCGGTTGGCGGGCAGGGTTTCTCGCCGATGACGAGAAACCGGGTCGTGTTGGTGGCGCGGTCCTGGATCGATTCTTCCAGCAACGTCAATCCGTACATTTCCGCAGCGAGCGGGCCACCGAGGGCGGCGGCTCCCTGCGCGGCTTGGTCGCGAGCGATCTGCGCGGCCTTGGTGGTGGAGGAAACCTCGACCAGGTCGGCATTCGGGAAATTTTTCAGTATCCAAGCGCGGCATTGCCCGAACACCTGCGGATGCGAATAGAGCGTCTTGATTTCCGAGCGTGGGATCGTGGCCATCAGGCCGTTCTCGATGCGCAGCAGAATCTGCGCGCAAA
Source organism: Akkermansiaceae bacterium (assembly GCA_041739215.1). Taxonomy (GTDB): domain Bacteria; phylum Verrucomicrobiota; class Verrucomicrobiia; order Verrucomicrobiales; family Akkermansiaceae; genus Luteolibacter. Next base: position 8,050 of record JBGSOI010000238.1, on the reverse strand, counting down.
TGTGCAGCGGCGAGTCCACGAACAAATCCAACGTGTGCGAGACCGCGCCTTCCGTGGAGTTTTCGATGGGCACGACTCCGTAGCTCGCGAGCCGGCGGGCAACCTGGTCGAACACATCCGAGAAATTCGGCTGCGCGCTGTAATTCACTGAGTGGCCGAATTTCTTGATCGCCGCCTGATGGGTCCAAGTCCCTTCCGGCCCGAGGTAGGCAATGGTGAGATCGTCCTCCAGCGCGAGCGCGGCCGACATGATTTCCCGATAGATCGCGCGGATGGACTTCTCCGGCAGGCGGCCGTCGTTGATTTCAATGAGCCGCCGCAACAAGGCTTCCTCGCGTTCGGGTGCGTAAATTTGCAGGCCGTCGCGCTTTTTCACCAAGCCCACTTCATGGACGAGATCGGCGCGACGTGAGAGCAGGTCGAGCAAGTCACGGTCGATCGTATCGATCTGGAAGCGGATGTGGTCGAGATTCATGTTAGACTTCGTTGGAAGTGGGATCGCCAGCGGCGGCGGCGGGCGTGCCGACCGGGCCCAGAGCGAGCTGTTGCTCCGGATCGCCCGCAGGTGCGGCGTCCTTGGGTTCCGGCAGCTTCACCTTGCGGAGTTCCGAGGCATTCGGCAGATCGTCGATGGACCGGATGCCGAAGTGTTCGAAAAACAGGTCGGTCGTTTCATAAAGCAGCGGTCGCCCCGGCAATTCCGCACGGCCGCCGATCCGGATCAGGTCGCGATCGAGGAGTTTTTGGATCATCCCATCGCACGCCACCCCGCGCACCGCCTCGATGGCGGCCTTGGTGATCGGTTGGCGATAGGCGATGATCGCCAGCGTTTCCATCGCCGGGCCGCTCATCCGTTCGGGTTTGCGACCGGGGAAAAGCTGGCGGACGAATTCGCCGAATTCGAGTTTGGTGTAAAGCTTCCAGCCTTTCGGGCGCTCGATGATAGTGAACGCGCGCTGGCTTTCGTCGTAGGTCAGGTTCAGCTCGCCGATGGCCTCCGCCACCTTTTCCGCCGATGTCGCGGTGAGTGCGACCAGCCAGTCCGGCAGCGCGGGGATTTCCTTGCCTTCTTCCGTCTCACGGACCCTCACATCTTCGGCCTCGGCCACGCGGGCACGCACCAACCGGGCGATTTCCTCCGACGGGAGGGGATTCTGGGAGGCGATGAGAAGGGCTTCGACAATGGCACTGAGCTGCATGCGGGGCCGCACCTTAGTGATCCATCAGGGCATTTCAAGCCTCCCGCCGAAAACCTGCCGAATGACTTATTTTGCAAACCGTAAACTTTCCGCTTGATGGACTGTAGATCACGGGCTAACCCACCGCGCTCGTCACGCACCCGGGATTTCCATTCCGGGTCTGGCGGGAAAAAATCTCATCACCCGCATCCTAATCTTGCGCCATGGCCGCGAAGAAAACTACCTCCAAACCTGCTCCCCAAAAAGGGAAAGCAAAGCCCGCCGTCAAACCCTCGAAGCCCGCAACGGCTGCGAAAAAGACTGCTCCGGCCAAGAAGCCCGCGCCTGCGAAGAAAGCTCCGCCGCTGAAAAAGGCGATAGCAGAGAAGCCCGTCAAGAAAGCCTCGCCGCCAGCAAAGCCGGAGGAAAAGGTGGTTGTCAAATCCGCCAAGGTTGAAGCTCCGGCCAAGCCCGTCGCTCCCGCGAAGAAGGTGCCCGCCACCAAGCCACGCTCGTCCGTTGTTGATTTCCCAGCGCCTCCCGCGCCGGTCAAGCCGCCGTTCGTTCCGCCAAAGGCCGCGCCTGCGCACTCCGGTGAGCCGGTCGCTCCGGGCAGCAACGGCACCCACAGCCCCGCTTTCGTCCAGAAGCAGCGCCAGCGCCTGCTCGATCTCCGCGATGACCTCGTCGATGCCGTTTCCGGCATGGCCCGCGACACCATCCGCAATGCTCCCGAAGGTTCGGAAGCTTCCGGCAGCGGCCAACACCAAGGCGACGCCGGCAGCGATGCCTACGACCGCGATTTCGCCCTTTCCGTCCTCGCGAAGGAACAGGACGCGCTCTATGAAATCGAGCAAGCCCTCCGCCGGATCCAAGCCGGTTCTTATGGGATTTGCGAAATGTCCGCCCGCAAGATTCCGCAAGCCCGCCTCGAAGCCATTCCGTTCGCCCGTCTAACGGTCGAATGCCAGGCCCAGTGGGAGAAGGAATATGGCAACCGCCGGTTCCGTCCGTCCAACGAAGTTGGCTTCAGCGGCGGGAAATATGTCGATGATGAAGAATCCGAAACGGTTTCTCTTGACGAAGACGACGATTAAAGCATCCTCCCGCCCCCAAAGTCATGCCACGCGAGATTATCATTCTAGAATGCACCGAAGCGAAAGCCGAGGGCAAGCCGACTTCACGTTACGTCACCACCCGTAACAAGAAGAGCCTCCGCACGCCGGGCCGTCTCGAGAAAGTGAAATTCAATCACTTCCTCAAGCGCCGCACCCTTCACCGCGAACTCCGCTAACATCAGCTTCAGTTTCCCATGTCCGAGCCAAAAACAATCCAGCGCCGAATCAACTTCCGCAAGGCGAACCGCAAGATGACGCGTCGCCGTCACGATATCCCGGCCGACCAGGTCGTCGCTACCAACCCGGAGCTTCTCACCAAATTCACCACCGAGACCGGAAAAATCCTTCCGCGCCGCGTCACCGGGGTTTCCGCCAAGCTGCATCGCAAGATCAACAACGCGATCAAGCAATCCCGCGCGATCAACCTGCTTCCCTAACCGGTCGCCAGCCGACTCTCGCAAACGAGCCAGTCCGTGCAAACGGGCTGGCTCTTTGTTTTCCCCCGACGCCGCCAGCTCAAAATTCTTCCACAACTTTTACCTTGGAGCGGTCCGATTCACTTTCTACATTCCGCCCGGCGCAAGCCGTTACTCATGGCCAAACAAGATTTCACCATCCTCAACAAGCTCGGCATCCACGCCCGTCCCGCCGCGCAGTTTGTTAAAACGGCCAATCGCTTCCAGTCGGACATCTTCGTTGAGAAGGACGGCGAGGAAGTCGATGGCAAGAGCATCATGGGTCTCATGATGCTGGCCGCCGGCCATGGTTCCGTCATCTCCGTCAGCGCCGACGGCGCCGACGCCGACGCCGCGCTCGCGGCGATCGCCGACCTCATCTCCCGCAAGTTCGAGGAAGACTGAAGGACCGCGAAATTAATCTCGCCCGACTCAATCCTCATACAGCCCGAGCTGCGTCCCGCCGGGGGATTCCAGGTCCGGCTTGGAAGAATCCCACTCCTCACGATAGATCTCCGGGATGATTCCGAATCCCAACTCCTCGGTGTGAAACCGCTCCGACTCCTGATAGTCGGAGCGAACCACCGCCACTTGTTGCAATCCCGATAAGGTCATGGCACCGGGATTGCGGCCATTTCCATGCATCCCCAGCCATCCGGCTCGCCGGCGAACGAACGGGCGATTTCATTCAGCTCGGATTCCAGAGCCGTGATCTCATCGAGAGTCGGCACCATCCGGACCTGGACCGTGGTCAGCCACGCTTGCAATTCCTCCCAGTAGTCACGATCCGCCTGATATCCTTGGCTGCGGACGAATTCCTCAAAAGCGGCGGCGTCCGTTTCGTTCGGGAACAGATGGTGGAAATCGATGTCCCGCGCCTTGGTTAGATCATCGCCATCCTCCTTCATACGCCTCAGGACATTCGCGTTTTCCTCGTTAGGAGAGTCGTTGCTGTCCGCGCCCAGCATGCGCTTGATCCAATCCAGATGCTCTTTCATGGCCTGAAATTGCGGGCAATCCTCTGACCCGTCAAGACTGCGGCGTTACCGCTGGAAATGCGGCTATTTCGACACTCACAGCGAGTGTCCCATCCGCGTCCGCTTGGTTTCGAGGTATTTCTCGTTGTGCGGATTCGCGGGCAGGCTGATCGGGAGTTGCTCGACGATTTCCAGACCGTAGCCTTCCAGTCCGACGACCTTCTTCGGGTTGTTAGTCAGCAGCCGCATTTTGCGGACGCCGAGATCGCAGAGGATTTGTGCGCCCATGCCGTAGTCGCGGAGGTCCGAACTGAAGCCGAGCTTTTCGTTGGCCTCGATGGTGTCGAGCCCTTGCTCCTGCAGCTTGTAGGCATGGATTTTCGCCGGCAGGCCGATCCCCCGGCCTTCCTGGCGGAGATATAACAAGACACCGCCTTCGTTGGAAATGTGCTCGAGAGCCGCGGCGAGCTGGCCACCGCAATCGCAGCGTTGGGAGTGGAATACGTCGCCGGTCAGGCACTCAGAGTGGACGCGGACGAGGGTCGGTTTTTCCGGGTCGATGACGCCCTTGGTCAGCGCGAGGTGATGGCTGCCATCGGTGGTGATTCGATAGAGGTGGCAGTCGAACTCGCCGAAATCGGTCGGCATCAGTATGGTTTGTTCGCGAAGCACCAGCTTCTCGGAGCGGCGGCGGTATTCGATGAACTGGGCGATGGTGCAGGCCTTGAGGCCGTGGCGTTGCTGATAGTCGCCGAGCTGGCCGACGCGGGCCATCGTGCCGTCGTCGTTCATGATTTCACAAATCACCGCGGCCCGCGGCAACCCGGCGAGGCCTGCCAGATCCACCGCGGCCTCGGTGTGGCCTGCCCGCCGCAGGACGCCGTCGGGCACGGCTTGCAACGGAAACACGTGACCCGGATGGACGAACGCCTCCGCCTTGACGGCCGGATCGGCCAGCAGCCGGATGGTCAGGGCTCGGTCCGCGGCGGAAATGCCGGTGGTGATTCCTTCCGCGGCATCCACGCTTACGGTGAACGCGGTCTTGTGACCCTCACGATTCCGGCGGGTCATTTGCGGGAGTTCGAGTTCTTCCGCGCGTTCCGCGGTGACCGGCGCGCAAATCAATCCGCGGGCGTGGACGGCCATGAAATTGACCATTTCCGGCGTGCAAAGCGCCGCCGCGCCGGCGAGATCGGCTTCATTTTCGCGGGACGGATCATCGGCGACGATGACAAGGCGACCGGCGGCGATTTCCGCGATGATTTCCGGGATGTTGCTGAATACGAGAGGCGAGTCTGACATGAGTGAGTGGAAAATTCAGTTGAGCGACGGGTCGTCGGGTGCTTCGGCCAGGATCCGATGGAGCGGCGAAAGGTGGCGCAACAGTTCGGCCCACAAGCTGCGGTCGTGCGCTTGACCGAGCAAGCCGGCTTGCGGGCGGGCGGCGATCCACGAGCTCCGGCGCAGTTCATTTTCCAACTGCCCGGCCGTCCAGCCGGAATAACCGACGAAGGCGCGGACGATCCGCCCCGGCCGCCGGGCATGGTCCACGGCGTCCTCGGCGGAAATCCGGATCGCCCAGCGGAGGCCTAGTTTTTTGCTCCACCAGAAGGACGAAAATGTCAGCTGATCCTGCGCGACCGGGCCGCCGGTGTGGACCGCAAGCTGCCGTAACGGCACGAAATCGCCGCCTTTGAGGAAATCGCCGACGGTTTTTCCGGTGGGCTGGTTCAGGATCAGGCCGAACGCGCCTTCGTCGGCCCTATGTTCAGCGAGCAGGATCACCGAGCGGAAGAAAGTGCCATCGCGCAACGACGGATCCGCGAGCAACAACTGCCCTTGGAGCTGGATCGGGAGATCGGGACTGGATGGATCGTCGGCCACGGCCAAATCCTAATGCCAGCCCCCGCGTTCGCCAATCGCGGATTGAGGGAGATTTCCCGCGCGGGAAATTCGCTGGCGGGCTGGCCCCGGAACTGCATGATCCGGGGGTGATCCGGATTATTCTGCTAGGTTTGCTCGCTATTGGAATCGCCGGGGGCGAGCCGCTCGCGATCCGCGTGGTCGCCGCGAACCTGACCTCGGACAACAAGCAGACCTATTCGCCCGACAACGGCAATCACAGCAACCCGGAAGGCGCCGGAGCCCGCATCCTCAAGGCGCTCAAGCCGGACATCGTGATGATCCAGGAATTCAACACCACAGTGCCAATGCGCCAGTGGATCAACAAGACGCTCGGAGAGGACTACGTTTTCATGACCGAGAAAGGCATGCAGATCCCTAACGGAATCATCAGTCGGTTTCCAATCATCGAGTCGGGGTCGTGGGACGATCCGGTGCTCAACAACCGCGAGTTCGCCTGGGCGCACCTCCGTCTGCCGGAAAAGCGGGACCTGTGGGCCGTCAGCCTCCACCTCCATTCAAAAGGCGAAGCGTCGCGGGCGACCCAAGCCGCGGCACTCATCAAGTTCATCGCAAAGAATGTCCCGAAGGACGCCATGCTCCTTATCGGCGGCGATCTGAACACCCGCACCACCGAGGAAGCCTGTTTCAGGGAACTTGCCGCCGTGGTGGTGATTCCAAAAAATCCGCCGGCTGATAGCAACGGGGACATCACCACCAACCGACCGCGCAACCGGCCTTACGATTGGGTGCTGGCAAACGAGCGGTTAGATAAGACCGAGGTGCCTGTGAAGATCGCGGATGCGGAATTTCCCCACGGGCTGGTCTTCGACAGCCGGGTGTTCGAGCCGTTGGAAAAAGTCCCGCCGGTGCAGAAATCCGACAGCGGCCTGCCGATGATGCAGCACATGGCGGTGGTCCGGGATTTCCGGATCCCGTGAGCGGAGGCTATCGGGGTTGATAGCAATTCATTTTGGCTGTCGTGGGCTGTCGCCCGCCGACGACCCGTTCGCCCTGTGTGGCAACGATTGCACCGCAGCACCTAACTGCCAATGACCATGGCGACGATGCCGAGCGCGATGACGGCGAGTACGACTCCCAGGATAATCCATACCACCTTGGACGTCTTGTATTTCACGTGGGGAGTGGCCGCGATGATGTCCTTGTAAGGGGCGGAAAAGACCATCTTTCCTTTTTTTCCGAATACCAGAAACAGGATATAACCGCTGATCAAGGTGCCGATTGGGAATCCAAGAAGTCCGATTCCGGACAAGATACCCACACCGATCCGTGACCAGAGCTTAAGCTTGCGAACCGCAGCGCCGACAATAAATTGAGCGATTCCCAAGGCCAGGAGGAGTCCTGCGGCGGCTTTCTCGGCGAGGTCTGTCACCCCGTCCATCTCTCGCAGGTTTCCGAGAGTCGCGATTCCTCCCATCAACAACAAACATCCACCAAGGAAATAAAGAATCCCTACCGATTTGATGGAGGCTTCGGTATTAATATGTTCCCTGCGCACAACTTCCGCATCACTTGCTTGGTCGGGCGGGGCATCGAAGGTTTGTGGTGCCTTGTAAGGATTTTCGTTCAAGGCTGATGGAAAGACGACGAACCGCGTGAGTCAAGCAAGAGTCTCTACACGCCTAGGGTTGACGCACTCCGTATCACTTCAGCACCTGCCGGAACTCGTCCTTCTCTGTTAGCGAGAGCACGAAGTCCGTCAGCAGGTCGATGGTGTGGGCGATGTCGTCGAGGTGCGCGGTTTCCACGACGGAGTGCATGCAGCGCAGCGGCAGGGAGACGAGGGCGCTGGGGATGCCTTCGCGGGAGTGGAAGATCTTGTCGGTGTCGGTGCCGGTGAAGCGGCTGCTGGCTTCGTGCTGGACGGGGAGTTTGGATTTGTTAGCGACATCGATGAGCCGCTGGACGACGTGCGGGTGGTTCGCGGTGCCGTGGGAAAGGGTCGGGCCGGCGCCGAGTTTGACGCAGCCGAATTTGTTAGCGTCGATGCCGGGGGTGTCGGTGGCGTGGGTGACGTCGAGGCAGATGCAGATGTCGGGCTTGAGGCGGTAGGTGGCCATCATCGCGCCGTTGCCGCCGATTTCCTCCTGCACGGCGTTGAGGCAGATGAGGGTGAGCGCGGGTTTCTTTTTCCCGGCGGCGATGCGCTTCATGACCTGGGCGATGATGTAGCTGCCGATGCGGTTGTCGATGGCGCGGCCGACGAGGCGCTTGTGGGCCAGCTCCAGCGGTCCGTCCTGATAGATGGCGGGGTGGCCGACGCGGAGACCGAGAGCCGCGACTTCGGCGGCGCTGGACGCGCCGACATCGACCCACAGGTCGTGGACGGCGGGCGCTTTTTCCTGTCCCGCCTCGTCGCGGCGGAGGTGGATGGCGGTGTTGCCGATGATGCCGGTGAC
>JBGSOI010000203.1:0-31226 GCA_041739215.1 Akkermansiaceae bacterium | reverse complement strand
ACAAGCCCTCGCCCTCGCGCGCGCCGACAAATCTGCAGCTCTGCTAGCAGGGCCGGACGCCATTCCAGCCGAAGCACGTGCCACCGCGATTGCCCGGATGAGCGGTGGGGGCCGGGGCGGTCAGTCCGCGGCGCGTACGGCGGATGACAATCTTGATTTCGTTTCTATTTTCGACGGCAAGACGCTGACCGGGTGGGATGGCGACCCGAAATTCTGGCGCGTGGAAAGCGGCACGATTGTCGGAGAAAGCACGGCGGAGAATCGGGTGACACGTAATACCTTTCTGATCTGGCGCGGAGAAACGCTGCAGGATTTCGAGTTCAAGACTGAATTCCGGATGAATGGAACCAACAGCGGCATCCAGTTCCGCAGTCGTGAGATGCCGGAAGTCGGGCCCTGGGTTCTTCGCGGCTACCAAGCCGACATGGACGTCGACAACACGTATACCGGCGGAATGGCCGAAGAGCGGGGCCGGCACAACAGCATGGTCAAGCGTGGGGAAATGATCCGGGTCACGGAAGGGGACGACTATAAGCTTTTGGGAATGGCGGCCGAACCGGACGACATTGCGCGAAGCTTTGTCCTGAACAGCTGGAACACCTATCACATCATCGCCAAGGGAAACCTCATGATCCAAATCCTCAACGGACGTGTCTCCGTGATCATGATCGACGAGTCCGAGAAGGCCCGGGCGATGGAAGGTGTGCTGGGCCTGCAGATGCACACCGGGCCGCCGTTCAAGATCGAATTCCGGAATCTGCTTTACCGGAAACTCTAGCGTCGAGAGGCATTCCATCTTCCGCGATCGCACGCCTCGTGGAAGGCGGAGTCCAAAGCAGCCTCGAAACGGTCAGGATTCCATGTGCCAAAGTCGATGGGGTTAGTCCCGGCTAACAGGAATTGCCCCTGGGTTCTCTGGATTGTTTTTCCGGGCCGGGTTTTCGTTCACCCGCGTCGGCGGGGTCCGTCGACGTCGAATGATTTCGATTTGCCGGTCAATGCTGTTAGCCGGTAAGCGTTGCCCCAAGCGCCATGCCTACTGGTTTGCTACGGCGGGTGCGTAGCGGTCATAGTTCAGGGTTTATGACTGCTATGCTATCAGGCTGCGGCGCGCCCGACTTTTGGCTTTTAACCTCCCTTTTTGCAATTCAAGGGAATCCCCAAGTCCCAAAAACGGCAATAGCGGGATGCCCCCATGATCGCGTACGAGGGGGCGGCGGCGGTTGCCTCCTTGGTTCAAAATTCTCGCAGGAAGTACGTGAAGGTTGCTCCGTGTCTTCGTTCGGGTCGTCTGATCACGCCTGCCCCCTTCCAAGTCCATGTCGCCCCTGGGTGCCGCCAGGCCAGGTCCGGGAAAAAAGCAATACGGTGCCTACCAAAGACGCCAAAGTGCCCCATCAAACATGCTGGCCGCGGTGAATTCCTTCGAGAATCTCCTCACACATTTTGTCACAGAAATCCGGGAGGTCATCCGGCGAACGGGAGGTCGTGAGGCCTTGGTCCACAACCACGCTGCTATCTTCCCACAAGGCCCCTGCGTTCTCCAGGTCGATGCGGATGGAAGCGTACGAAGTCAGCGTGCGACCTTCAACGAGATTCGCTTCGATCAACAATTGGCCCGCATGGCAGATGGCGGCGACCGGCTTCTGTTGTTCGAAAAACTCACGGGTGAACTCCACTGCCTCCGCAACGGTCCGCAGTTTGTCCGAGTTCAGAACTCCCCCGGGCAGAACCAGCGAATCATAGTCGTTTGCGGAGACCTCGGACAGCGTCTTGTCGACTTTCCGTTTCTCCCCCCAATTCTCTCCGCTCCAACCACAAATGGTTCCAGCCTTGGGAGCGATGATATCAACTTGCGCGCCACAGGTCCTCAGCGCCTCTACGGGAACATCCAGCTCCGATTGCTCGAAGCCATCAGTTGCCAGGACGGCAATACGCTTTCCGCTGAGATTATAGTCGGTCTTCAGTTTCTTGAAATCAATTTTCATGGTCCGGCAGCCTTCGCAGGATCCATGCCGGGGATCACGGAACCCGGAATCGTATGAATCTCAGCCTCCAACGCCCGGTCCCGGGATATTCCAAGTTGCATGTTGCATCCGGTCTTTGCAATTCGCACCCCATGACAGCGCGCCTGAGCTGCCTGCGAATGCGTAATCCTTTGATTCCAGTGCCGCCGGCGGCTTGTGGAATTCATGGCACGAACCCTGTTGGAGGGTAGATGCGTTCTCCGATATAATTGAATATCGGGGATCAACACAAATTCAAACCAACCACTGATATGAATACACTCGAAATCAAAGGAGACTGGAACATCGCAAAAGGAAAATTGAAGCAAAAGTGGGCGGACCTCACCGATGATGATCTGACTTTTGTTTCCGGCAAGGAAGACGAACTCATTGGCAGAATCCAAAAGCGGACAGGCGCGACCCGTGAGGCCATCGAGAAAGAGCTCAAGCATTCAGGCAACTGCGGCTGCTGAGATTTTCACTTCTTGCTCCATGCCGCGTTCCGTGAAAAACGGAACGCGGCAGTTTTCTATCAATTACCCCGAACCTGCCAAGACCACCCATGAAACCCGACAATGATCCTGACAATAACAAAGCCACGGATGAACCCAGCTACGCTCCCGAAGAACATGGACTGGGTACAGGAATCGGAGCAGGCGGAGGAGCGCTCACCGGAGCGCTCATGGGTGCCAGCTTGGGGCCTCTGGGATCCGTGACCGGCGCCATCCTTGGAGGTGCATTTGGAGCCGTCGCAGGCAGGGCCATCGCGGCGGGCATCGATCCCGAAGCGGAGGACGCCTATTGGCATGAACGCTTCAACAAGGAACCGTATTACGAAAGCGGATACGCGTTTGAAGATTACAGTCCCGCCTATCGTCTCGGTTGGCAGCTTTACTCACCGCAAACAACGTTCGAATCAGCCGAAAAAATCCTGAGTGACGAATGGGCGAAGGGAAGAGGCGGTTCGAAACTCGATTGGCATCAAGCGCGCGATGCCGCCAAAGCAGGCTGGACAAGAATGGAGTCCCTTCACCCCAGAAAATACCAGCAGGACTTGAAGAATCCGTGAAAACCATTCATCCGAGGCAACCTGAGACTTAGTGACAGCGTCGCTTCACCCTTGGCATGTTCCCATGCGTAAAGGGATTCGAGGTCGCAATCGCCAACGACGGACGTCCGCGGTGTGCCTTGGCGGGCGTTTCACTGCTCGCTGCAGTGGCAGTGGCGGATGTGACCAAATCCACGGTCAAGCAACTCCGTCAAACGCAGCAGGCCCATCCATTCGCTGGAAGAGGGTGAGTATCGCTTCGAGGCCGGGGGCTCGGAGGATAAGATGAAGCAGTCTTTCCCTTCAGGCCACGTCGCAGGTACGGTAGCAGCCGCCGGAGCCACTTCACGAATTCTATCCATCCGCGGCGCCGTATGCCACTGCGGCCACCGCCGTGATCAGCCTGAGCCGGATCGTCTAAGGGTAGTCACTGGCCCCTGGATCTGGTGGCTGGACCTCATCATCGGCCTCGCCTCGGGCCGATCGGTCCGCAGCTTCTCTCCCGCTGGATACCGTTGAGACCGATCTCAGACTGGCCGCGGTGTCTCGAAGCAGTCCGGGCTCGTCGAATGTCGCTGCGAGGTTGTCTCCCAAATCAACATCTCTGGTCACCCATCATCTTCCCTTGTCCCGCGGTGTGCGAATTGCCACGCCCGCTCTTGTTATTCGGCCAGAAATGCAATGTTACCGATGACCTCAAATCCTGTGATGCATTGTTTATCCATTATAACTGCGGGGTTTCCCGGATGTTCCGTGGATGGCTTGCCTCATGCGAGAAGTACTTTCATGAATGACCACAGAGAGCAGCTCTGGGAGGATCTCCATGAATTGCTTCAAGGCCTTGATTCGAAATTTTCCGGGCCGGAGGAAGCCGGGATGGGAAGCTACGGCAGGAAGCTTGTTAGAAAGCTCATCGAGGCGGAGATGCTTCACGGTGCGGAATGGCCGGACGAATATCGCGAGTTCTTCCGCGCAGGATTCGAGTCGCTCGTATCCGACTACAGAATCTCGGAGTCCGACTTGAAGAGCATGAGATTCGCCTGTTACCAGCTGCGTCTGGGAGCATCCGCGGAAAGCGATCCCGACATTTCGCATACAAGAAACCCCGACACCCTTGGTGGGAACCGATGATCCCGCCAGCTCAACCCAGCCCCAGGACCACCACCGCCAGCGTCGCCGCCGAGATCAGGAAACCGAGAAGCGCCATCAGTCCGTCATTCGCGACGAGTGCAATCCCGTAAGACACCAGCCCCAGGCTCAGGAGATTCGTGCTGAGTGGCACCAGTTCCGTCAGCGGCAGCGCCAGCGCCATGACCGTGCAGGCCACCGCGATCGCATAGGCCGCGATTGGTCCGGTTAGAGCCTCCAAGCGCTCCTTGACCACCCGGTCGATCCACTGCGCCGGCTTCCTCAACCACTTGCTTCCCGCCATCTTCCTCAGCCTCTCCCGCTTGGCCTTCCGCTTGAGGATCCACTGCGGCAGCCAGAAATCCTTGCGGCCGAAAAGCAACTGCACCGATACTGTTAGCACGAAGATCCCCAACAGCGTCGCCACTCCCGGGATGTCCCCCACCCCCGGTGCCACCGCGATGACTCCCACCAGCAACAGCAACGGCCCGAACGACCGCCGCCCCACCGCCTCCATCACCTGCTCCATCGAGACCTCCTCATGCTCCCCCGCCACCTCGTCGATGCGGTCCAACAGTTCACTCAAACTTTTCGGTGGCTTCTTGTCATCCATTATCATGAATCTCGCCCGGCTAACAGCGTCGTCAAGGAATAGCGCCTCAAAGTGGCTGCGTCGTCCTTGGTCGCGCGATGATTCGCGAAAAATGTCCGCCGCGAGTCTCCTTCACGACCGCCGCCCTTCAGCCACAAAAAGTTATTCGCCGGAGAACGCCCGGCCACCCGTCAGCCGCGGCTCAATCTTATCTAACTCCAAGTCGCTCTCGCCGACGCAAAACACACTGGAGGTGCCGACCACGCCGCTATTCTGATCGCGACCTCGCAGCCGCCCCGCGCCAAGCTTTTCAAATGTCAGCTGACGAGTGGGGTGTCGGCATACGCTTGCGCCGGTTGTGGCTACTTGGAACTGTATGCGGATCGTCCCCGGGGCCTCCGCGTCTGATCATGGCTGACAGGACTTCTATCGCGTGCGCGGAGGCCTCGTTCTCTGCCCAACATCTCCGCCAAGCCCGGCGACGAAGGAAGGCGAGGTTGAATTCCGGGCGCTTTCCGGTCGCCGCATGCGCCGGTTTGTTGGCATTATGGCGTTACAAGCTTCTTTACCCTGAAAAAGCGCTTGGGCGCATCGGACAGGGGCACTTCTATCGTGATTTCCGAACCACTGCCCTGCACGGGAGACGCGACATCCTTCCACTCATGCAAATCGAAGGAACTCTCGACTTGGTAAGCACTGCCGATTTCCGACGGGAACCTCACCGGGAACGTGCGATCCGGAGGTTCGGTGCCATCCACGAGCGCAATCCGATCCACAAAGTCGGCCTCGGATGCCACGTTGTTGTTCAGATCAATCCGGACGTAGAACGCATTCACATTCGCGATCAATTGCGCCCAGTTTCCCGTCACCTGCCACTCGGATGCCGACAATGGCGCCGACAGATTCAGCACGCTGCCGGCGGGTGTGTTAGTGATCGGAAACTCGTAGTAGGCTCTGTTGCTGCCGTCGGAAATGAAAAAACGGAGATTGAAGAGAGTGATCGAGTCATCCGTGGTCAGGTCTATTTCCAGATTGGCGAAAACGCTCCAATCCTGGTGAAATTTCACAGGAGCTATGATCCAGTTCCAGTTGTTTCCAATATCCTGAACTTCCAGCCTCCCATTCGTGACCGCGGGCTCCGTATCTGACAATCCAACCCCCGACGATGGCAGCGGATTTGTAGCGCTTGCATGATCAATGATAATCCAGCCCTCGTTGTTGATCGAAAACGTGGATTCCGTGCCCATGGCAAGAAGGGGATGGAGCATTGCTACGATCAGCAGGTTCGATATCTTTTTCATCGTGTCATGTATTTCGGCGCAACCTATAGCAGCGGCACCGGCTTGATGGAAGCTCGGATTCAAGAAGAGACGTTGTTGCCGGTTGTCACGAGCGTCTTGTCTGCTTCGTCCTTTCAATCAGGAGAACGCCAGAGTCCTGTCTCACAGAGTCCAACTGAATCCAAGACCTCTTCTCACCCCTGGAACAATATCGAAAGCTCATGCATCCGAGAACAACTCGGAGACCTTCCGCCCTGGCTTGTTGCAAATCGTGAAGTGTCGCCGGCGCGGGAGGCGAACTTCGAAGAAGTCACCTTGCACGTGAGGGCGATCGCAGAACGGCGGAGGTGCTGATGCAGTTCGGCAGGAAGAATCTTTCCTGGCAGTCAGCCCGCAACTACTCCCCAGCCCGGCAGAGACCGAAGCGCGGAAATCCCCGGAGCCTTCGAGCCCGCCGTAGAATCATCCCCGCGGTGATTCCACGACGGGCTCGTCATTTGGAACGTGAACGCCAGTCGTTCCCGGGATTGATGGAGGAGAACCAGCCGCCGCTGCCTGTTATCATGTTGCCACGGGATTGCAAATGGCACAGGAGCGGGTCTATCGCGCACGATTGCCCGCCCCCCGAAGGCCCGCATCCCTTGCAACTGCGTTGGGAACGGCGTTTGCTGGAATGGTTCTCACCAACCCTGACCTAATACCATGACTACCGACAACAAAACCTGCATCCACGCGTGCAACAAACTCCTGCGAGGCGAAATCTCCGCCATTGAGACCTACTCCCAGGCCCTCGGAAAACTCGATAATCCGGGCGACAAGGCGATCCTCCAACAAATCATGAAGGACCATCAGGAAAGCGCTGCAACGCTGCGGGACCACGTTTCCGAAATGGGTGGAGTGCCGGACTCGGAATCCGGAGCGTGGGGGACCTTCGCGAAAGCGGTGGAAGGCGCGGCCGCGCTATTCGGAAAATCCCCTGCCGTGGCCGCCCTGATCCAAGGTGAACAACACGGTATCAACGAGTATGAAGAAGCTCTGCACGACCCGGATGTGATGCCTGAAATCAAGGTGGTCTTCCGCGAGACTCTGATCCCGCGGCTCAAGACACACATTGCCGTGCTTGAAGGACTTCCTAGCTGATGGATCCGGGATCGCCCGTGCCATGAGGCACGCTGCGAGAGGGATTGCACCCTGATCGCGGTAACGGCGCGGTCGCGCCTCAAACCAGTGAGACTGAACTGAATGCGGAGACCATGAAATCCACCACTCAAGAGATCATTGAGATGCTCCACCGGTCCTCCGTCGTCGGTGAAGAGGCGCTGGATGAGGCCCGCCGTCTCACGTCACGAAGCTTGGGAACAAGCCGCCCCAGACAGATCGTGACCTATCAGGGCTACTCCGATCCAGAGGCGGTCCATTTGGTCGGCCGGGTACTTTCGAACCGCCCCCGCGGCGGACCGCTCGACGACGACGGCTGGTGGGAGAATCTGGTGAACACCATTCACCGTTGGGAAAGCGACGAGGTGGCCGGCCAGCAGGTGACGGTTACCTATCAGAACCATCAGCAAACCGTGGTGACGGACGAGGAGGGCTATTACGTGGTAAGATTCCCCGCCGGCCTGCCGGCCCCCGACGGTATCCTGTGGCACACCGGCACCGCCCGCACCGGGAATGGAGAGCAGGAGATCCGCGCGGTGCACGACATCATGGTGCCACCGGCAAACGCCAGCTACGGGATCATCAGCGATCTCGATGATACGGTCATCCACACCGGGATCACCAGCATCCTGCTCGCCACGAAGCTGACATTCCTCCACAATGCAAAGACCCGCAAGCCGCTGGATGGAGTGGCAATGCTCTATCAGGCACTGCAAACCGGCGGCAGGGAGAAACCCCTGAACCCGATTTTCTATATCTCCAGTTCACCCTGGAATCTCCACGATCTCTTGATCGATTTCCTCCGTCTCAATGAAATCCCGCCGGGCCCGCTTCTCCTCCGGGACCTGGGTCTGGACCGCAGCAAATTCATTCAGGAGAAGGGACACGGTCACAAGCAGGAAAAGGCCCTGTCTCTGCTAGACGCCTATCCAACCCTGCCGTTTGTCCTGATCGGTGACTCGGGACAGGAAGATCCCCGCATTTACTCTGAACTAACCCGCCTGCGGCCAGGCAGAGTCAAAGCGATCTACATCAGGGACGTGGATCCGGACGCCGATTCGCCACGAAACAGGGCCGCTCGGCAGGCGGTGGACATTGCCACGGCAGCGGGAGTGCCCATGATTCTCGCACGGGACAGCTTGGGCATCTCCGAACACGCCCGCCAGATCGGGTTGATTCGTGCGGGCGCATTGGAGGGGGTGGCTGCGGAGGTCACCGCCGACCAAGGACGCCCCGAGACCGGGGAACAAGCGCTAAGGGACGGACTGGAATCTGTTCTCAAGACATAGAGGACGCATGCGCGACGATGGAAAAACGATTATATGTAATTGCAGATTGCATGATAACCAAGATTCCAGTGTGAAGGAATTTCATGTTTAGATATGCAAATGCAATTGAATGCACAACGACAATAATGTCATCAAGTTGAGTCTTGATTTGCTTTTCAATGTCGCTTGTGCGATCGTGCATCAGATTACCTGAACTTCCGGGGGGGAGATCAGATAATCCAGAGCCAAGGCGATATGCGATAAAGCTCGGGGGGGCTTGCAAGTTGCCGATCGACTCCTCGCGGCCTCTTGGTTTTCAATCAAGAGGCTGCCTTGTTTTCGGGGTTTTTCGTGGTTTTCCGCTCAATAAACCGTTGGTCTGAGATCCATTTACACGTGTACGTCGGGACGGTTGGATTCGGTGAGTGATCGATTCATTTCCCGCTGATCATAGCGTGTTGCACGGTTTCACCAAGTTCAGGCATCTCTCTTGCGAGGACTTTTCATGCCCAAATGGGCTAACACCCGGATCCTTAAAATGCAAACTAACACAAAGATTCGGATGGCCGCGATGTTACCGCTGCTGGCACAGTGCGCCGCCGTGGGGGAAAACGCCGATGCCGATAACCCCCCGGCAGCAGCGGAATCGCGAGCGTTCCGCCCCGCCGAATCGAAATCCCGTCCGCTCTCATTGCGTGCTTCCGAAATCCTCGGAACAAACGTCAAAAACACCAAGGGCGAAACCGTTGGAGAGGTGGAAGACCTCAACATCCACTGTTGCCTTGATTGGCATGATCACCCGGATAGGGGAAGCCGCATGTTTTTCCGGGATCAGGCGCGGTCGCTGTCAGTGATAAGTTGCCGCACGCCTGCGATGCGGGGGCCGAAAACGGCGTGCTGCGCAAAGTCCGGGAAAGGAAGGTCGAGCCGGTCGCACCAGGTCTCGATGCCATAACTGCCCGGCAGATTGAAACGCAACGGCACGCCTAGCAGATCGCTGCACATCAGCACGGCAAGTCTGCACGGTGTGTTGAACAAGGCGGCCTGCAACGAACGAAGCAATCGGTCATCGAGCTCTTCCGGTGGATCCTCCACCCATCCGGCGAAGCCTAGCAGCCACGCGAGTTCCTCCGCCTGTGGCCCTGCTGGATCCAGGGCTGCAGCGCGCTGCAACCGCAGATAGCAGTTCGCAAGCGGTGCGTTGTCGTGATTTGCATAGGTGACCAGGCCAAGTTCGCGAAGCACCAGCGCGGCAGGATCTGCCACCCCCCTGCCCTGCTCCAGTTGTGGGAAAACCAGATTGGCAAGCGGGAGGTCCACAAGGGCCCGGCTCATGTATTCCGGCATGTTTCCCATGAGCTCGGCGACGAGTTCCATGGGGCCCGCTGCGGCGCGAATCACCGAGATTATTTCCAAGCCCTGGAGCTCATTCATGCGGGCTGCCACCGGGTCACCATCGGGGCCGGGAACGAAGCGAGGCAGGCGGCCGCCCGTCTTGAGGGCGGCCTCCTCATCGGTTAGATTGGAGAACTCGGAGTGTCTCGCCCCGCCGGGCCAGGGAAACATGTAGGCGCGGAAGTAGCCGCGAAGGTGGTCGAGGCGGCAGAGATGGAATAGCCGGCTCTCCGCTGCCACCCGCCCCCGCAGCCAGGCGAAACCCGTGGAGCGGTGGTTCTCCCAGCGATACGCGGGCAGGTTCCAATTCTGGCCCCAGCGCTCGGCGTCCTTGCTGGTGTCGAAGTGAACGAGTGGATGGGAACCCATGTTCCAATCGAGATCGAACAGCTCGGGATTCGCCCATACATCGGAACTGCCCCGCCCCACGCCGAAAGATATGTCCCCCATCAGCATGATACCCCGTAGATCGGCGTATTCTCTAACATCTCTCCACTGGCGGTGGGCGATCCATTGCGCATAGGCATAGCCGTCGCGAATGTCTTCGAGCTCCTCACGGTCCGGATGTTGCAAGAGCCATTCGCATGCGCCCTGCCACGTCCGGTGCTCCGGCCGCCAGTCGGGCCACTGGGTGTTTCCCTCATACTCGCGGATGAGCAAACGGAACAACGTGTAGTAATCCAGCCAGTCCTTCTCGTGGGCAGTGAATGCCCGGAACTCAGGCATGTGTCCGCCAATACTCCCGGTGCGAAAACGGTGCCACGCGAGTTGCAGGATCTGGATCTTGAGCGGATGGACAGAACCATGCTTGACGATGCCGGTCCTGAGTTGCGCAAGCCATGCAGCTGGAGCCGCCCGTTGCAAGTCCGCTGCCAGCAGGCCCGGCACCTCAGCCGGATCCAGATGGACATAAACGGGTGCCAACGCCCGCGAGCTGATAGGATTGTATGGACTGTGATCGCCGAAAGTCTCGTGGATCGGCAGCAACTGAAGGACGGAGAATGAGTTCTCCACGCAGAAATCGATGGCTTCGCGGACCGCGCGCGTGTCACCGATGCCGAAATCGTCCCTGTGCCGCATCGCGAAAACCGGCACGAGAAGTCCGGCGCGGCGCCTCGCCAAGGGGCTTTTAATTGTTAGGTCGGCTGATGCCTTTGGGACCGGGGGCTGGGACGCGCCTATCAGGGATTGGTTCGGATCTGGAGTCATGGAAATACGGGATCCATGGACGTGATCGGGTGATACGTCAAACATTCAAATCATGGTGGCGACCAATCTGGCACGCGGTTTGCGAATTGCTTTCCAACACTCTTGATCCCCAATCTGAAAGAAAGGACACCCAATCATGCCACAAGGTCGACTCGACTGACATTTCCGCGTGAATGCGATTCTTCAGGCTCTATGCAAATCGCAACCTGAGTCGGCAAATTGCATGGAATCCCCGTAAAGCGTGCCTGCAATTTCAAACCCACTCCAACCATGCCTAACAAATCCAAGAAACTCGCGAAGGAGCGGGCTCTCCGTCCTGCCCGGTCCCAAAAACACCAGCCCGGACGGGAGACCAAGATGAAGCCAGCCCCGGAATTCGAGAACACCAAGCTGCGTGGCAGCGGTCGGCTCGAAGGCCGGGTTGCACTCATCACGGGCGGGGATTCGGGCATTGGCCGGGCGGTGGCTCTGGCCTTCGCTCGCGAAGGTACTGACGTGGCGATCGCCTATCTTGACGAGGACGCGGACGCGCGGAAAACCGCCACCTTGATCGAGAGCAAAGGTCGGGCATGCCTTTTGCTGAAATTCGACGTTGGCAGCAAAAAGAAGTGCGAGAAAGCGGTGGCCACGGTGATCGCGAAACTCGGCAAGCTCGACATTCTCGTCAATAACGCGGCGGAGCAACATCCCCAGGAGTCGATCGCAGACATCACTGAGGAGCAACTGACCAAAACATTTCGAACCAACATATTTTCCATGTTCTTCCTAACGGCTGCCGCACTCCCCTATCTGGAGAAATCGGATCATGCCGCGATCATCAATACCACCTCCGTCACGGCCTACCGTGGCAGTCCGAAACTGCTCGATTATTCCTCGACCAAGGGTGCGATCGTGAGTTTCACCCGCTCGCTCGCCGGGCAATTGGCGGAGAAAAAGATCCGTGTCAACGGAGTGGCGCCCGGGCCGATCTGGACGCCTCTGATTCCCGCCACGTTTCCACCCGACGAGGTGGCGACCTTCGGCTCCGACAGCCCGCTGGGCCGGGCCGGCGAACCTTGGGAATGTGCCGAGTGCTATGTTTTCCTAGCCAGTGCGGACGCGAACTACATGACCGGCCAAGTCCTCCACCCCAACGGCGGGGAGATCATCAACGGTTAGCCCCTGCAAGCCGCTGCCAATCCGAGTGTCAAGCTGAGGCAGCCACCGCCCGACGCTCGGCACTCACGAATGTGTCGCGGGCCGCTTCGATCCGCCAGAATTCCACTCCGTCCCGTTGGCGGATTGCCTCCAGTTCCAGGGCCGCGAAGTCGAAGTCCTTCCACTCCGGGTACCAATGACAGATTTCCTTTAGCGTCACCCACAGCAGTCGCTTGCCTTGCACTCCAATTGCGAGCATTTCAAGACCTTCGAAAAGCCCGAGTTCACCCGCATCGAATCCCTCCCACATGAGTTTGAGAAGACCGATCCTGGCAGTCAGGTTGCCCGCTGTTTTCAACATTCCGCTGGGCTGCAATCCGGCACGGGTCAGAAGCTGCTCGAGGAGTCGACGGTCCGCCTCAACATCGCTCTTGAGTTCTTTGAAAAATTGGACGGCATGCGGCTCCTCAAAGGTGTCGATGCACTGCTGGATCATCAGCAATGCGCCCGAAGCGCCTGCGAGGTGGTCATTCAAATAGCGTTCGATTTCCGGGTTCATGAAATTAGTGTTGACGATGGTGTAGGAAATAAGGATCAGCGAGATAGGATTGATCGGCCTCGGTCAGCCAGAGATTAACAGCTTCGGCAGCTTTCACACCGTCTGCGGCCGCACTGACGGCCATTTCCACACCGCTTTCGGATTCACCGGCGAAGAACAGTCCTTGGATGCCTGCGCGCGCGTTGGGAGACCGGTGATTCCGGAGGAGAAAGTCCGGAAGGCCAACACCCAGCCGATTTGCCAAGTCCAGATGGGATCGCACCTCGGCGGGGACAAAGAGCGCCCGGCAAGGGTAACTGTAGCCATTTTCCATCCGGATGGATTCCAAGTGTGGGCCGGGGCCTTCCAGCGACCGCACGGAGCCGGTGACGACATCGATTGACTTCCCTGACAACCGCATTTCCGTGTCTATCGGGAGTTTCGCACCGTGGGTATAGATCGTCACCCGGGGAGTCCACATGAGCAACTTCAGAGCAAGACTAACAGCGCTTTCATCATTTCCGATCACTCCGATCTCCCGGCCACGGTGCTCCCATCCGTCGCAGTAGGGACACTGATGGAGCGAGTAGCCGAAAAACCGATCTGCATCGGGAATTTCAGGCAGGCGGGCGATAAAGTCGGACGCCAGCAGCAATGATTTGGAAAGAAATGTCCTGCCATTGCCAGAAACGACTCTGAATCCAGCCTCGTCGCGGTGCACGTCGCGGACGGAGCCTCGCAGGCAGTTCACTGTGTCGAGTCGGTTCAACTGGATGCGGCCGGCCCGCAGGAACTCGGACGGGCAGCAGCAATCGCTGCCGGTCACCCGACCCGAGGGCTTGAGCCCCTCCAGTTCCGAATGGCTCGCATCGCAAACCAGGACTTTCCTCATGTTTCGGCCCAATATGATTGCCGCCGTCACCGCCGCGGATCCTCCTCCGGCGATCACCACATCATAACTCACGGCAGGTTTCATTTTCTTCTGTTGGATTGCGGTTTTCGGGCTGTTCAAATTCATGGGTTTTCGCGATAGATTTTTGTTACTGTTACAGGCTCGGAGCGGAGATGTGCAGCGGTGCCTGAAAGGCCTTGATTGGAAGTGCTGCGATCATTGGGAAATCAGCCTTGGAGCAATGACTGGGCACCATCGACATAGATTTCCGTGCCGCTGATATGGGATGACGAATCGGATGCGAGCCACACGATGGCTTCGGCGACATCTTCCGCCTTTCCCGGCCTGCCATTTGTTAGAGGGACATCACCCGCAGGAAACTCAACGGGCAGATGCAGGGACCCGATGTCACGATGCTCGGTGGAATCGTCGATCTGGGTCTCGATCGCCCCCGGGCAGACCGAGTTGACGCGGATGTTGTCCTTGGCAAGTTCCAACGCGATCATCCTGGCGAACGCGACCTGGCCCGCCTTGGAGCAAGCGTAGGCGGTGGCCCCCGAGTTGCTGAAGATGCGGTTGCCATTGATGGATGAGACGATAATGACCGAGCCGCCGCGCTTTTTCAGCAAAGGCAGCGCCAACTTCACGGTGAGGAAAGTTCCCCGCAGATTGATGGCCAGTGTTTCATCCCACTCGTTGACTTCCAGCTTGTCGAGGGGTGCCCAGACGCCGTTCACACCCGCGTTGGCAACGACAATGTCGAGCGATCCCCAAAACCGGTGCACACTCTCGTAGGCGGCGATCATTTCAATCTCGCTGGAAATGTCGGCAACGATCCGGTGGTGCCCCGCGGCATCGCCACCCATTTCTTCGGCGGCTGCCGCAAGCTCGTCATCCGACCGGCCTAGCAGGACCACCTTCGCCCCTGCCCTCGCCAACAAGCGCGCCGTCGCCCGGCCGATGCCGGACCCGGCACCTGTTACCAGCGCCCGCTTGCCGGTCATGCTGTTTTCCAAATTGCTTTTCATAACAGTTACTCGTCCCTGTTGATTCCCTGGAAGTCGCTCGTCCAGTAACCGTGGATCGGAGCTTGGGGAACATCGCCCAAGGATATCGATTCCACCTGTTCGAGAAGCGGAGTCGTCGCCCAAATAGCAGGCGAAGCACCGAAACCACGCTCACAATCAAATCACGGATTATCAGTCGATTGCACCACAACTACCGAGGGAGTTCTGGAACCCGTGGGTGCAAAATGCAGGAGCATCGTGCAAGTGGCGAGGTCAAGCGATCTCACTTGAGATCCAACCGTTTCAAAACTGCCTGGGTGACCGTCTGGGGCCTGAGATCGAGCCAGTCCGACGGCGGCTCCAGCGGCTCACGAATGGTGAATCCGCTGGCGGCGATCTCTCTCAGGTCGGACCAATTGACGGGCATCGACACGGCCGCGCCGGGCCGGGCACGGAGGCTCCACGGCGCGATGCAGGTGGCTCCGCGGCCGTTGCGCATCCAGTCGATGAAGATCTTGCCGGTACGTTTCGACTTGGTTGCGGTGACGATGAATCGCTTTGGATTCCGGGCGGCGATGACCTGCGCGACCGCTTTGGTGAAGTCGCGCATGATAGGCCATTTGTGGTTTCGCCTCAAAGGCAGCAAGATATGAAGTCCCTTGCCGCCGGACGTCTTGACGACGGTGGTCAGACCTTGATCCGCCAGATAGTCGCGAAGCAGCAGGGCGGCACCAAGCACCTCGGGCCAAGGCACGGCCGGATCCGGATCGAGGTCCCAAGTGAGCAAGTCCGGCTTTTCCGGATTGTCGATGCGGGCACCCCAAGGATGAAATTCGATGGCTCCGAATTGCGCCAGCGCAACCAGCCCTTCGACGTCTTTCACGTAAAACACGTTCGTCCCGTCGGAGAGCTCCTTCTGCACGACATGTGGTGGAATGTGGCTGGGAAATGACTTTTGGAAAAACATCTGTCCGGTGATTCCATCGGGCGCGCGCAGCAGGGCAAGCGGTCGATCAGCCACGTGCGGTAGCATCCACTCCCCCACCCGCTCGTAGTGGCGGGCGACTTCCATCTTGGTGATTCCATCTGCCGGATAGACCAGGCGCTCCGGATGACTGATGGTGATGCCCGCGACTTTCAGGTGCTTGCCGTCCACGCCTGCGGTTTGCAAGGCGTCGAGATGGACGTCGGTCGCCGTCTTGTCCTCGCGCAGGCCGATGAAGCTTCCCTGGCGGATCGAACCGTCGCGGGTGAGCTCCGCAAACTCGATCTCGGCGACGAGTTCGGGTTTCAGCCAAGTGACGTCCGGATCCTTCGCGGGAAACGGCTTTTTCGAAATTCGCAGCGGCTTGAAGCTGGCTAACATCTTTTTACGCATGGCGTCGGAGAACCCTGTGCCGACCTTGCCCCGCGGGATGAGCTTGCCGTTTTCAAATGACGCGAGGACCAGCGCGCCGAATCCCGGCAGCGATCCCCTGGGCGCGGTGTAACCACAGATCACGAACTCCTGGCGGGCACGGCACTTGGATTTGATCCAGTCCTTGCGCGCGCCTTCGAGGTATTTTCCCTTGGAACTCTTGCTGATGATTCCTTCCAAGCCGTTCTGGCAGGCCTGTCTGAAAAGGTCCTTTCCCTGTTCGGCCGGCCACACTTTGGAGAGCCGGACGGTTTCCGACCCGTCCCCTATCAATGCGGCAAGACGTTCCAGTCGGGAGTCCAGCGGAAGTTTCCTCAAATTGAGGCCATCGAGGTGCAACAGGTCGAATGCGACGAAAGCGATCCTGTCGCCGTCCCCACCCTGAAGCGCCGCTTGCAACTCACCGAAGCGGGAACGGCCCTTCCCATCGAAGACCACCGCCTCGCCATCAAGGACGAAATCCTTGTTAGTCAGGCCGGCGAGATGATCGGCGAGAGGCTGGAATCGGTCCGTCCAGTCGATCTGGTTGCGGGTGAACAGCCTTACGGACTTCTTGTGTTTCACGGCGATCAGCCGATAGCCATCGAATTTGATTTCATGCAGCCACTGGTTTCCCGACGGGACCGACGGCACCACCCGCGCAAGTTGCGGAGCGACAAACGCGGCCTTTTCGTGTTCGGGCTTCTCGTCGGGAGATGGCGGGAGCCCGCTCTCTAACATCCGCATCAGCCAGTTCGGTTCCTCGCGCATTCTTGCCAGCAGGAAAACTCCTCGGAGCCGCTCGCCTTTCAGGACGAACTTGAGTTTTCCTTTGGCGAAGGATTTTTTCCAGTGAGGATCTAACGGCTCCCACGTCCCCTTGTCCCAGATCGCCACGGTGCCCGCCCCGTAATTGCCTTTCGGAATGACGCCTTCAAATCCGCCATAAGCAATCGGATGATCCTCGACATGAACCGCCAACCGCTTGGCGACCGGGTCATCCGGAATTCCCTTGGGGACGGCCCAACTCACCAGCACCCCGTCCATTTCCAAGCGGAAGTCAAAATGGTGCGAGGTTGCATGATGTTCCTGAACGACGAACGATTGTCCGGGGCTTCGGGCAAGGGCGGCCTCCGGCTCCGGCGATTTCCCGAAGTCCCGCTTCGCGCGGTATCGTGCAAGTGGAGCGCTTGACGTGTTAGGGGTGCTTTTTTTGGCGGACATCGGAACTTGATGGAAAGTGAGTATCTTCCATCAGCCCGCACGGAATCGCCACTGGCTTTTAATCGCTCAATCGTTCTCCCGCCCAATGCCGGCCTTGGCTTCCACCAGGCTGGCCATGAAGGTTCTCAAGGATGCCGGGTCGACGGGCTTTTCCAAAAAGTGGTCGAACCCAGCCTGACTTGCCGCGTGCTGGCTTTCCTCTCCATCCAATCCTGTCAGGGCCACCAGCACAGGAGCTTTCGCCCGGTAGGTGGCCTTGATCTGACGGGCAACTTCGAGGCCATCGATTCCCGGCATCGCAACGTCAATGAAAGCAATATCAGGAAGCTCCTTCTCGCACGCCTCCAAGGCTTCCCTACCTCCATAGGTCGAGCGCGCCAGAAAGCCATCCAGCTGAAAAAAAGTCGCGAGAATATCCGCGAGAAACTTCGAGTCATCCACCAGCAGCACTTTCGAAAACCGCCGGACTACGGATTCGGGTGAGAACCCGGGTTGCTCCATAGAGCGTAAATCCGGAAAATCGGCACTTGTAGGAACGCTCATGGTCACAGGATCACTAAAAACCCTCCGGTTGGGCAAGTGTTTTTCCATCCCTCCTGCGAGACGCGGCCGCCACGTTAGCGGGAAAGAATCGAGGCGGGATCCTTCGCGAGGACATCGACTTGCCGGGCAAGCTCATCCACCTGATGGTCCAAAGTGGCAATGAGTTTGCGGTGAATTTCCGAGTCGCCTCCGGTCATTCGCAACACTTCCAGCGTGACGCGCATGGATGACAGGGGAGTCTTCATGTCATGCACGGCCTTGCGGAGAATCTCATTCCAAGGCAACGCTGCTTCTGGGGAGGAGTCGAGTGGATCCATAGTCCGAATCACTCCACCGGAACTCACTAACCGCAACCGGATTCTCATTCAGATCCAACAATTCCCTGGTCCAAGCTCCAATGGTCAGGAAAGAGCCGCAGCCTTGCACTGAGCCGGGCTCAGATGCCCGCAGGCAGTCACCGTAACGGCACACGATCTTGACAAGGGCGTGGTTCTCCGCACTTTTCGATCACTGTTATATCAAGATGAGCGACACTGAAAGGGAGCCTGCGGAAATCAGTCCGCACTTGGGAGAATCTAAATCACCTCAGCCCATCGCGCCATTCCCGACTGCCGGCGCTACCGGGCATCTGGATTCTGTGCCCCGGCCATCAATGCCGGGAGCCTCCCCATCGGCGGACTCCCCGAAAAGCACCCGCTCGGAAACGGACTTGCGAGAGAGCGAGGAACTCTACCGCAGCGTGGTGGAGAGCAGTCGGGATTGCATCAAGATCCTCAGTCTGGATGGCACGTTGCTGATGATGACCGAAGGAGGCCGAAAATTGCTCTGCATCGAAAACCTCGCCGATTACATTGGCAAGTCGTGGATCGACTTCTGGCGCGATGAGGACCGTGATTCCGCGCAGGCTGCGGTCCAGGCGGCAGCTGCGGGGGGAACCGGTAGACTTGTCGGGATGTTCCCGGACACCGATGGAGAAGCAAGATGGTGGGACGTGTTGGTGACTCCCATTTGCGACGGGAGAGGAACGATCAACCGCCTGCTAGCCGTTTCACGGGACGTGACAGGCCGCAGGTGTTCCGAACTCAACTCGGCATTGCTCTCCACGATCAGTGAGGAGATCTCGTCGCTCACCGATACGGCGGAAATCCTTCAGGCCGTGGGGAAACGGATCGGCACGCACCTCGGTCTGTCGAGCTGCGTTTTTGTCGAGGTGGACGAGGCGGCCAAAATGGTGGAGGTGACCCACGAGTGGCGTCGTGACTCGGCGCCTCCCATCCTTGGCACCTACCGGATGGACGACTATTTCACCGAGGAATTCCAGACGTGCTGTCATGCAGGGAAAACCTTCGTGGTGGCCGATACCGCAGCGGACCCACGTGCGGATACGGATCGATTTGCAGCGCTCGAGATCGGTGCGTTTCTTGCCGTTCCGGTGGTGCGGGGTGGGGTCTGGCGGTTCTCGCTCAACTCCCACTGCGCCGCGCCGCATGAATGGCGGCAGGATGAAATCGAGTTATTGAATGAACTGACGCCGCGCGTCCTCGCCCGTCTGGATCGCGTCCTGGCCGAGGACACGTCCTCCCGCCTTGCCGCCATCGTGGAATTCTCAGATGACGCCATTATCAGCAAGGATCCAAACGGTATCATCAACAGTTGGAACAAGGGGGCCGAGAAACTGTTCGGCTACACGGCCAGTGAAATGATCGGCCAGCCAGTCACCCTGCTGTTCCCGGAAGACCGGGCCAACGAGGAAGGCGAGGTTCTGGCGCGGATCAAGCGGGGCGAAACTATCGAACATTACGAAACGGTGCGCCGCGTCAAATCCGGCGGATTGATCGACATCGCCCTGACGGTTTCCCCGATCTTCAACATTCGGGGAGAGGTGGTCGGGGCGTCGAAAATCGCCCGCGACATCACCGCACGGAAGCGGGCCGAAGAAGCACTGGCAGCGAGTGAAGCCCGCTTCCGCAGCGCGGTCGGAATCCTCACGAACATCCTCTGGACGAACAATGCCGAGGGAATGATGGAAGGCGACCAACCCGGTTGGGGGCAGTTCACAGGCCAGAGCCAGTCCGAGTATCAAGGTCACGGGTGGTCCAAGGCCGTGCATCCCGACGATGCCCAGCCGACCATCGACGCTTGGGAAGCGGCGGTGGCAGGAAAGCGATTGTTCGAGTTCGAGCACCGCGTCCGGCGAAGTGATGGCAAATGGCGATTTTGCTCCCTTCGCGCGGTCCCGGTCTTGGCCGATGACGGGACCATCCGGGAATGGGTTGGTGTGCACCACGACATCACCGAGCGCAGGCAGGCCAATCTCAATGCCGCGTTCCTGGCCACCATCAGCGAGGAACTCCTGCGTGCCTCTGGCTTTGACGCCCCGATCCGGATGCTATGCGGCAAACTGGTCGAGCATCTCGGCCTGTCCCGGTGCATCTTCGCCACCGTTGACGACATGGCTGATCGCTTGGAGATCATTCAGGACTCTCATCATGAAAGCAAAGAAAGCCTGCGCGGCGTGTATCGCATCCCCGAGTTCGTCACGCAGGATTTCCGGGAGGCCATGCTTGCCGGTGAGATCCTGGTGATTGGCGACACCGCAACTGACTCGCGCGTCGATGCTCCCGGTCATGCGGAACTCGGCATCGGCTCGTCCATTACCGTCCCTCTCATTCGGAACGAGCAACTCTGTCACCTCCTCTCCATCCACCATCAGGAGCCTTACAAGTGGCGGGAGGATGAAATCGAACTGGTCCAAGAGGTGGCTAACCGACTTTGGACACGCTTGGAGCGCTCGCGGGCGGAAGAAGCCTTGGCAAAGGCGATGTCCGAATCCGAACAACAACGCCGGCTCTACGACACCGTCCTGTCGAACACTCCGGACTTCATCTATGTATTCGATCTCAACCACCGGTTCGCCTATATCAACGAGGCCTTGCTCAACGTTTATGGAATGACTTGGGAGGAAGCCAAGGGCAAGGATTGGATCGGTCTTGGCTACGAGCAGTGGCATGCGGACATGCACGATCGGGAGATCGATCAGGTGATCGCCACCAAGGCTCCCATTCGAGGCGAGATCCCTTTCGTCGGCACCATCGGTCGCCGGATCTACGACTATATTTTTGTGCCGGTGTTCGACGGGAACGGCGAGGTGGCAGCGGTGGCCGGCACCACCCGCGACATCACCGATCGCAAGCAGGCCGAAGCGGCCCAGGCTGCCGAGCGAAAAGTCCTCGAACGTGTGGCCACCGGAGCGAATCTCCAGGAAATACTCGATACCCTGCTCCTCGAGACCGAGGCCCAGTCCGTGGATGGGATGATTTGTTCAATCCTGTTGCTCGACAAGAGTGGCCAGCACCTTCGGTTCGGTGCGGCTCCCAGTCTGCCCGGCCTTTACAACCAAGCCATCGATCATCTGCCGGTTGGTCCTGATGTTGGTTCCTGCGGCACGGCGGCATTCCATGGCAAGCCGGTGTTGGTTACCAACATTTCCACTGACCCAAATTGGGTGAACTACAAGGACCTGGCGGCGGCGCACAGCCTGGCAGCGTGCTGCTCGATGCCCGTGGTTTCGATGGAGGGAAAGCTGCTAGGCACCGTGGCGATGTATTATCGACAGCCACACACACCCGGCGATCATGACCGCCATCTCATCGAGCGGGCGACCCGGTTGGCCGCCATCATCATCGAACGCAAGCAGGCCGAAGCATCATTGGCCCAACACACCGCGGAATTGGTGCGCGCGGACCGCCGCAAGGACGAGTTCCTTGCCATGCTCGCCCATGAACTACGCAATCCGCTGGCGTCGATGCACAATGCCACCGAAATTCTGCAAACCCCCGGAGTTGCCGCCGATCAGCGCAAGCAGGCCCAGGACACCATCGCACGCCAAATCAACAACATGCGCCGCATGATCGACGACCTGCTGGATGTGTCGAGAATCACCCAGGGGAAGATCACTTTGCGCCAACAACCTGTGGAACTCCAGCCGATCCTAACAGCGGCCGCGCAGATCGCGCGGCAGGACTGCGTTGCCAATGGCCAGACTTTGACAATCTCAGTGCCCGCGGAATCCATTTTCGTCCACGCGGATTCCACCCGGCTCGACCAGGTCTTCGGAAATCTTCTTGGCAACGCCTGCAAATACAGCGGGACCGGAAGCCACATTGACATGTCCGTCCAAGTCGAGGGTGAGAACGAAGTGGTGATTCGGGTTTGTGACAACGGTGTCGGGATCGAACCTGAACTGCTGCCGATGATTTTCGAGATGTTCGTCCAATCGAGCCGCAGCTTGGACCGGTCCTACGGCGGGCTTGGCATCGGCCTGACCATCGTCAGCCAGTTGGTGGAGATGCATGAGGGAAAGATCGAAGCACGCAGCGCAGGCCTTGGGCTCGGCACTGAATTCATCGTGACATTGCCAACCATCTCCCCGCCTGATTCTTCTCTTGAGAAGGTAACCCCTCCGGCGGGCCCGACGCAATCGCGCCGGATTCTCATCGTCGATGACAACAAAGACGCCGCCGAAACGATGGCGATGCTTCAGCAACTCCACGGTCACGACACCCGCACCGCCTACAGCGGCCCGGAAGCCTTGGCCACCGCCCAGGAGTTTCTACCCCACGTGGTCCTGCTGGACATCGGCCTGCCGGGAATGGATGGCTTCGAAGTTGCCCGTCGGTTGCGCATGATTCCATCATTGCAGGACGCATTTCTCATCGCCCTATCAGGATACAGCACCGAGGCAGACCGCAAACAGTCCAGCGCCGCCGGATTCAATGAGCACCTTGCAAAGCCCGCGGATCTGGTTCTCCTGGGAGAGTGGTTGCGGACCCGTCCCCAGGCGAATTGAAATTGCCTGCCTTCAAGGCTTCAGGATCGCGAGTCGAAATCAATCCATCCAAGTCGGTGGGTGCGAACTCCTTCACCAGCGCTTCAAGCCGCTCCGCCATTTCCGTGACCTGACTATCTAACATTCCTGTCAACTTCTCGCGGTCGTTCCGGCAGCTTCCGGTCACCCGCATCAGCTCAAGCAGGACTCGCATGGCCGAGAGGGGGGATCCCATTTCATGCAAAGATCTGTTCAGGATCTCCATCCGCCGCCCCTCACCTCCAGTCTCGATCTCGTCCCTGGACCAAGGCGCGCCGGGTTGTGTGTGTTCAAGCTGATCGACGGCCATTGTTGCGGGTGGTTTTCTTCGCGGCTTTTTTCGCGACTTTTTTTGCCGGCGTGGCATTGCGTGTTTTCTTGGATGCTGCAGGCGGTTTCTTAAAACTCCGTGCCAGATAGTCCGCCAGATCGAGAACCTTGCCGCCCGTGCCTTCTTCCTCGTCTCCCGGCTGGACGACGTCATCCACCGATTCGCCACCCGCCACTTTTTTCTCGATGAATTCCATTAGCGCGGCACGGTATTCGTCTTGGAAATCGTCGGGTTCCCACTTTTCCGTCATCTCATCGATGAGCCGCGTCGCGAGATCCATTTCCTTCTCAACGGGCTGCCACTCCTTGTCCTCCGATGAGGGCAACTCCAACTTTGATGTGGCGTGGATTTCCTGCGGAAATCTCAGAAGCATGAGCATCAACGCGTCCTCCCGCACAAACAGTGCGGATAGATACTCGCGGGTGCGGATGACCACTTTGGAAATTCCCGCCTTGCCCGTGCTGCGCAGGGCTTCGCGAAGAAGCGCGTAAGCCTTGCGTCCGCGTTTGTCAGGTTCGAGATAGTAGGGCTTGTCGAAGAGCACCGGGTCAATTTCTTCCAACAACACGAACTCGGTGATCTCGATCGTCTTGGTGAGCTTCGGCTGCACCGCATCCAGATCTTCTTCCGTTAGCAGGATGAACTGGCCTTCCTCATGCTCATATCCTTTCACCATGCGATCCCAAGGAACCTCTTCCCCGGTATCGGCGTTGACGCGTTCATACCGAATACGCGCATGGTTCTTGCTGTCCACCATGTGGAGCTGGATGTCGGGCCGCGACTCGGCGCTGGTGAGGCCCACCGGGATGTTGACCAGTCCGAAAGCGATCGATCCTTTCCATATTGAGCGGGCCATGGTGATGAGGGGTTAGCCGATATTCCACGAGCCGCGGATCCGCGCACATGCGACCTGCACGGCCGCCGGATTCACCAGCGGGGCATCCCTCGCGAGTTCCTCGGCGACGATGATCGGAAGCAAATCCGTCAGGGCGATGATCAGCGGCGGGGTTTGGTCGATGCCCCGGGTGGCCAGATCCGAGCATTCGTCGTGGCCGATGGACAGCCCGAGCGTGAGCAACATTCCATAACCGATGGACGCTACATCCAAGGCGATGATATCATCCCGGACCATCCGCGAAACTGGATATTCCCAGATTTTTCCGTAAATTCCCGCAAGGGTTCCGGTCACTGCAGTAATGCCTTCCTTGACAGCAGCTCCGAGCGAACCGGCTTCCTGATCCGACAACCGCTTGAGAGCCTCCAAGCGCGATTCGCTGGCTTGCACGGCCTGGTCGAGGATTTCCATCAGTCCAGCAAACTCTTTCACGCGCTCATCGTCTATCTGAACCTTGATGGCGTTCGTGATATCACGCTCGACGGCGATCATATCGTTGACGTATTGCCTGAGGCTGTCCTGGTGCTTCTCGTTCATGGTGCCGTCTTTTCGCAGTTTTTATTCCAACGCCCATTCTTCGGACCTTACGGGGATCCGCTATTGCGGGAGATTGCCAAATGCATGATCCACCGACTCCTGCCAGTGTGAATTGCACCCACTTCTCCGGCGACACAGGGATTGTGCTGACTTTACCGATTGGCACGCCTCCTGCGGAATTCCTCGAGCCATGAAAACCTGCCACCATTGCGGAAACTCTTACGACAAATGTTTTGATGTCACGATCAGCGGACAAACCTACACGTTTGATTCTTTCGAGTGTGCGGTACATGCGGTAGCTCCGAAGTGTGAATGCTGCGAAGCCCGGATCCTCGGGCACGGGGTGGAGTCCGATGGGAAAATCTACTGCTGCGCCCACTGTGCCAGGGCAGAAGGTGTCCACGGCTTGGTGGACAACGCTGACCATGCATGAAAGTTCACGTCATTGATCCGGCCCGGAGCTCTATAAACGCATTTTCCTAACGAAATGGTTCCTGGCTTACGCGACTTGCTACCCACCAGACATTCGCCGCTTTCTTCAAAACAATTTCCTTTCGCGACATTCCGCGAGTGCTATGTGTGAAAAATTGTCCAACACTCCATCAGATCAATCCCCGTCGCTAACCGTCACCGAACGCCTTGACACGGAGCTGGAGCAACTGAGCGCGCGGATCATCGAATTCAGGCGTCACGTGCACGAGTATCCGGAGCGGAGTTTGCAGGAATTCGGCACGACGGCCTATCTGGCGGGGATCCTGGATAGTGAAGGCATTGCTTTTCGTTATGGATCGGAACGCCGGGGTTTGCTGGTGGATCTGGGTCCTACAGGGCCAGGGAAGCGGATTGCGCTCCGAGCCGACTGCGATGCATTGCCGATCACGGAGGAAAATATGTTTTCCCATGCTTCAAAGCACGCGGGCGTGATGCATGCTTGCGGTCACGACGCTCATACGGCGATGTTGTTAGGCTCGATCATCGCACTGCACCGCTCGGGCACTCCGGTGGCGGTGCGGGGGATCTTTCAACCCGCGGAGGAAGCTGGCGATGGAGCGCTGGGCATGATCGGCGACGGTGCCTTGGAAGGAATATCTTCAATCATCGCGCTGCATGTGGATCCGAATCTAGCGGTCGGCCACGCAGCGGCCACGGCAGGTCCACAGACGGCGAGTTGCCAGGATTTCTCGCTCACGATACACGGCCGTGGCGGGCATGCCGCCAGACCGCACCTAACGGTCGATCCGGTGGCAATTTCCGCAGCCCTCATCACCCAGATCTATCAGGCGATCCCGCGGCACATCGATTCCCGCAGCCCCGTGGTGGTCAGCATCTGCCAGATCCACGCCGGGAACGCTTCCAATGTAATTCCCGACACCGCGCGGTTGGACGGAACGATCCGATCGATCGATGCCAAATCGGCGACGGAGGCCGCGGAAACATTGAACCGGATCTGCCGGGGAATCAGCGAGAGTTTCGGCGCGAAGATCATGACCGTGTTCGAGCGTCGGATTCCCGGAGTGGTTAACGATCCCGTCGTTACAAAGGCCTGTGCGGAGGCCGCCAGAGAGATTCTCGGAACGGCTTCTGTGCTGTCCGCTGAACAGGCGAGCCTGGGTGCGGAGGACTTCGCCGATTACCTGGAGCACGTTCCGGGATGCATGATGAGACTCGGCGTGAAATACGACGGGCGGGAGGTGACGCCGCTGCATACTCCGACTTTCGATGTGGATGAACACGCATTGGCATTGGGATCGAAGCTGCTGGTGCATTCACTGATTAAACTGACAGAAACACATGTTGATTAGAATCGGCTATGATATCGCGTTGCGGTTAACGACGCCCACCGCAGTCTTGTATGCCCTCCGCGTGCATCCCAGTCGCGAGAAGGATCTGCTGGCTCCGGAAAACATCCGGGTGGAACCCCAAGTACCGATCTCCGGATACAGGGACTTGTTCGGCAATCGCTGTGGGAGGATATCCGTCGATGCCGGACTGGTCCGTTTCACCAGCAGCGCTGTTATCCGGGACAGTGGCCAGTTGAATGAGATCGCCCCGCACGCCAGTTATGTGGACGTGCGGAACCTGCCGTTGAACACGCTTCCCTACATCATGCCGAGCCGATACTGCGATGCGGACACAGAATTACTTGATATGGCTTGGGATCGGTTCGGACACATCGAAGGGGGCTGGAATAAAGTGCAGGCGATCTGCGATTTCGTATACAACCACCTGCAGTTCGACTACCTGCGTGCCCGGGCGAACCGGACAGCCTTGGAGTCTTTCAATGAAAAGACGGGTGTTTGTCGGGACTTCACCCACCTCTCCATCACACTCTGCCGATGCTTGAATATCCCGGCGCGATATGTGACGGGGTATCTTGGAGACATCGGCGTTCCTGCCGATCCGGCTCCGATGGATTTCAGTGCCTGGTTTCAAGCTTATGTGGGGGGGCGGTGGTATACCTTTGACCCCCGCCACAATACCCGCCGAATCGGGATGATACCGATGGCTACGGGGAAAGATGCCGGAGACTGCGCACTGACAACGATATTCTGTCGGCACACGATCGAATCGTTCAACGTGATCACGCATGAGGTATGCGAATGATCTGATCCGAAAAAGTCGCGGTCGCACAGGCGTCAAAGGCGCCCGGCATGGATGCGCGAATATCAACAGCCAATCAGCAAATGTCCGGTACTCGGACCGGTTAGCACCGGCGTCAATGCCTGATCCAGATCGGGCCGTATGCCTTCTTCGCCCGTTTGATGTGATACCATCCCGCGCGCGCGGCATTGCGGGCCTGGCTCCACCGAAGCCGTGACCGTCCTTTTGCTTCGGTCCACTGACGGGACAAATGATTTTCGGCGGATTCGAAGGAAAGCTCCGGATTGTAATTTTTCGAACCCAGCAAATAAGCGGGCAGATAGTCCGTGAAGGTGAATTCACGATTGTAGTAGGGCTCATTCCGGTATTGCTCCTGCCAGTAGATCGCGATGGATGGTGTTTCCATGGGGCTCGATGCTCTTTCGGCATTTAAAGTTGCGAAGCCGGCGGGTTCTAGGTTCATCGGTTGGGAGGATGGATGTTTTAGGTTTGAGTGGAGTCGGCAATATCGCATGGAACATGCCAAGGGCGGAGATGCCACAATTTCGCCGAATTCCGCGATCCGGCGGAGTTCCATAGAATGCAAATCACCCTGCCATAGTGCAGAATACCGGGTTGGGAAAGAGGGTGAAATTCTCCATCCGCTGGCTCCGCGAAACTCTCCCGGAGCGGGGGGCTTCTTAGTAATCCGGACCGGGATCATGACGAACCGCTCACCGGGCCACAACCTGAGGATCGCACCGGCAGCGACCAGTGCCAGAGCGCGAAGTGAAATCACGAACGATGCTCAAATTTGATCACCGGAGAGCAGGATCTTGAGGCTGCTGATAGTTCATTGGAACGACGGGAGATTCATTGTGAAATGAAAACAGTGGAGTGACCGCGAACCAGAGGATGTATGAGAGCGCAAGTGCCATCAGTCCGTCGATACGGGATCGGCGACCGCACCCTCTTTCATTGTTCAAACAATGGAGGAGAAACAGCCCGTGAATGGCTACACCACAGATCGCGATGAGAGGCCAGTTGCCGTAGGGCACCATGAACTGCAGGGCTAGGACTGCCAACAAGGAGGCTGCGGTGGTCCCCATCGCGATTGCCAAGGCACCACCGGGGCCGGTTCGCACAGCCAGGGTGCGTTTGTCAGCGGCTTGATCCGCCTCTCGGTCCGGAATTCCGGAAATCGTGATTGATGGCAGCACTGCGAGAAGAAGCGGCACTCCAATGGCCCAGATCGGCCACGCTCCGATTCCGCCCCCAAGGAAGAAGGCTCCGCACTGCACCACCAGAAGACTGTGAGTGAACGCGACAACCAGTTCGCCCGCACCGCGGTGGCTTAATTTTGCGGGCGGCACGGTGTAGCCAATACCAAGTGCGATCGCGACACCTGCGAGCAAAAAATTCGCGCCCGCCGGTGATGGCGAATGAACCTGAAGGCAGGCAAGTGCTGCGAATGCCAGTACTCCTGCAATCACCGCTCCGCGTTTTAGGGCGGCGGCGGTGAGCTGGCCGTCGACCAAGACTCGGGATCCTCCCGTAAACGGGCCATAATACCGGTTTTCCCGATCACTGCAAAAGTCATGCACTTCATTGAGGAACACCGTGACGACCTCGATGAAGAATAACATCACATAGCCCGCCCAATACGCCGGATGTGAAAACAAAGCCGGCGGTGGAACCACCAGCGCCGCGCCGGCGGTGTAGGCGATCCATGTCATCGGATAGAATTGGAGCCTCAGGGCTTTCAACCACACTCCCACAAGGTAGAGCGAGGCTTCGATACCGGCTAGTTTTCCGGACTTCAACAAGCGCGCTTCGCGACCCGCCTCGTCAAGCCACTTGATCCGCCGAACTACGGTCGAAGTGCGGACAGGACCGAACATGCGGATCCTAACCGGTCGAACACCGCAAAATCCCAGCGTGGCTACACTGAACGCACGGTGGCCCGGGCCACGGAGAAAGAATTTCACAATTGCGGGGGGAGTGTCCATCGTGGTGAGCAGCTGCGCGGATTTGCCGTTGAGCAATCCCGCATATCCGCCTTCCGCCTCCCTGACGATGAAAGCGAAACCGGGCAACAGGACGCGATCCAGAAAGCCCTTGAGCAGCGCAGGCATGGTGCCCCACCAGATCGGATAGACAAATGTGAGATGGTCCGCCCACGCGATGCCGTCTCGAGCACGGACCAGATCCGGCTCGAGCGGCTGGTCAGTTATGGTTGAATGATGAACGTGGAGATCGAAATCCATATCCACCAGGACAAGCTGGCGCACCTCATGACCTTCATTCTCAGCTACCCGGGTGTAGGCCTGCGCCATGGCAGCACAAAAGCTGTTCCGTCTGGGATGTCCCAGGATGATTAGAACTCGCATAGCATCCCTGATCCCCGTTGGAACTTTCACAAGCGGCAATCAGCGACCGTCTCCGTCGGCATCGCCGGGCAACTTGCGCTCCACGTGGTGCCATCCATCGCGGACAGCTTCGCGCGCGCTCTCCCAAGTCAGCCTGGACCCGCCGCGCCTTTCTTCCCACTGGCGGGCTAGCTGGGACTCCGCCTCTTCATACGACCTACTCTCCTGCCGTTGAAAACCTTCGTAGCCCATCCGATAGGCCGGCCGGTAGTCATTATAATCATAATCGCTGATATAGTATGGCTTCAGCCGGTGGTTCTCCTCCCAGTAGGCGTCTTCCGCTGTGGGATCGTATCCTTCCGCCACGTTGTGTCCTGCGACGGCCCCTGCGATGGCTCCCACGAATCCTCCGACAGCAGTTCCTACCGGACCTCCCAGCGATCCGAGCGCCGCGCCAGCGGCAGCGCCGCCGAGTGTGCCCACTCCGGTTCCGACGGGATGACTGCCAGGTTCACCGGTAAGGGGGTCGCGATTCTCGTCTCTATCAAGTATTTCGTTGTTTTCCATAGTGCGGTTCTTCCAGCAATACTCCTGCCACCCCCGCCGAGATGTCCCAGTGCCCGTCGCATCCTGCCAACTGCGGGGAAAGCGCACCCGAACTGATGGTCTTTTTCCCCAACGTCTGTCGCGTGACCGAATGCAGAACGCATCATCGCGATGCAATATACATTCACGATTCCCAGGATGCATCGGAACGCTGGAAATGGAGATGCAGGTCCATATCGTAACCAGTAGTAAAGGTCCTCCTCCGGCAACTCAGGTATCATCCAAGTCTGTCGATTCCCACAGTTTTAGTCGCCCGGGGATCACTCTCCTTACCTGGATCAGGAAAGATTGGCTGGTGGTCCGGTTGGAACGGGCGCAACGGCGATGTCTTCCGCGTCCGAAGATTCAAGGACTTCCTTCGCCATTTTCAACTGGGTCGCTGTTTTCGCGTGGACGGAGATGAGAATATCGCCCCCGGGCGATCCTGTTTTCATAATGCTTTGCAGCGGATTCGGGAATTCCTACGCAGACCAGTGCTCCGCCAATTCCGACCACAGCGGCCCCAGCCGCTACCGCGCTCAAACTGGCAAGCAACGGACCGGCTGCAATCAACCGGCCCACTCCCCGAATTGTCAGCGCACCGATGCTCGCCAAGAGTTCCAGCGCCTCTCCCAATACGTCCCCCGTCAACGCTTCCTGCCCTCCATCTCCCGGGAGCGGCTCAGTGAAATCCTTGTCGGGAATCAGAGCGGAAATGTAATCATTTGAAAACCCTGCCTTAGTGAGGTTCATCTCGATCTGAAGGGCTTGTCGTTCCGAAACAGCGATAGCATAAACAGATTGGAGGTTCATAATTTGGTCAACTTAGGTTGCAGGATTCAGCCGACTTTTTCAATGCAGGAGTTTCCTGTGATTGGCGGGCCGGTGGTGACCGTTAAGAATAGTATGCGAAGGTCAAGTTGCAAGCGATCAGTAGTAAATACCATAATCCTCACCAACCTCGTTCGGCACCCATAATACCGGGACTTTCGATAGTGAGTTCGTCAACGCTTCTGAATCAAGAAGACAGCCACCCGTGATGAGCCGAGGCCCGGGAAACTCAGCCCGCAGCCATTTACAATCGCGGCCGTGCCACTCGATGGGTTCTTCACGGGTTTTAGTGGGTCGTTTTTTGGTCGCATGACCAGGCGGTGGCCGATAGGGATCGGGCGTGGCACAAAGTTTGGCAGCGCATTACGGAATGTTGTTGGGACTCGACGAGTCCTGGGAGGTGGCGGATG
>JBGSOI010000176.1:0-3476 GCA_041739215.1 Akkermansiaceae bacterium | reverse complement strand
TTTGCGAGGAGTCGATGGACTCGACGCTGGTGCCATTGGGCACGGTGAAGCTTTTGGATGTTCAACGAGAGCGCTTCGTAAGGGAAATGCCGTTTGGGTGAACGGGTTAACTCGGGTGCGGTCAGCCGCCGAGAGTCGTTTTGGCGACGATCAGCTACCAGAGTGGTGAAAAACCTCCAGGGTCCTTCTATTGGGAAATTTGACCTCCAGGCCAAAACGGTTCGACATGCTGAGTTTCGCGGATTGGCTAGATCGAATGTTATAAAATCATCGCTTTTACGGTAGATTTTGTCCCAAGGCCTGCATCGCTTGTCGCAGCGTGCTTGGCGAAAGTTAGAAAAGAGGCATGAGAATCTGATTTGTCTCCCATCCGCGGGTGGGGCGAGTCCATGCGGCCAGGCGCTCGTGAACGTCCTCATCTTCCCAATGTCCGACGACAGCCTTGCGCGGAATTCGTCTCGATGGCAAACTGCGTGATCTCCGCCGATGACTTGAGAACCGGCTTGAAAACGATCTTGTGTGGTAGGGTTCCCTTGGCATTCAAGGCATC
Source organism: Akkermansiaceae bacterium (assembly GCA_041739215.1). Lineage (GTDB taxonomy): Bacteria > Verrucomicrobiota > Verrucomicrobiia > Verrucomicrobiales > Akkermansiaceae > Luteolibacter. The sequence goes on along the minus strand of JBGSOI010000176.1, from coordinate 2,926 downwards.
GACGATGACCTTTGTGTGTTCATCGACTTTTTTCAGCGCTTCCGATCCGTAGAGAAGCTGTGAGCCGGCGACGAACCAGATTTCCAGATGATCGAATTGATTGATGTTAGATGTGTTGTTGGGTTTGTATTGATTTGAGGGTGAGCAGATCTTTCATGATATGGCCGAGGTTGGCCGAGGCGGTGACTCCTCCGAAGGAATCATGCAGCTCACGGTAGAGAGCGTAGAGATGCTCATAGATCGCTTGGTTCTCGGGGATGGGTTTGTAAATCTCGTCCTTGAGCCTGGTCATCGCGGCTTGGGCGGTTTTGAAATCTGGATGGGCTCCGGCAAGCACGGCGGCGGAGAGGGCGGCTCCCAAGGCACAGGCCTGCGAAGAGCCGGCCACCAGCATGGTGCATCCGGTGACATCAGCGTAGATTTGCATGAGGAGCCGGTTTTTTTCTGCGATGCCTCCGGCGCAAACGACGTTGTCGATTCGCACGCCGTATTCCTTGAACCGCTCAATGATGGCGCGCGCTCCAAAGGCCGTGGCCTCGATCAGGGCGCGATAGATTTCGGCTTTGGTTGTGTAGAGCGTCGTGCCGACCATCATTCCGGTGAGAAGTTGATCCACGAGAACAGTCCGGTTGCCGTTGTTCCAATCGAGCGCGAGAAGTCCGGACTGTCCCGGCCGAAGTGTCGCGGCATCAGCGGTGAGGCTGGCATGGAGTGTTTCATCACCCAGCACGCCCTCAACAAACCATTTAAAAATGTCGCCCACCGCAGATTGGCCGGCTTCCAAGCCGTAGAACCCGGGGAGGATGGAACCCTTCACGATCCCGCAGATGCCGGGGATGTCCGGCACGACCTGAGTGGTCGGAACCACTCCGCAATCGCAGGTGGAGGTGCCGATCACCTTTACCAAAGTACCGTCGCAGACTCCTGAGCCGATCGCTCCGTAGTGAACGTCCATTTCTCCGATCGCGACGGGGATTCCGGCGGGCAGGCCAAGTTTCCCGGCCCACTCAGGGCTGAGTGAACCGGCCGACTCAGTGGCGTCGTAGGCCTGTTCGTAAAGGCGATCCCGCAGCTCGGCGAGGCAGGGGTCGAGACGGGTGAGGAATTCCTTATCGGGCAGTCCGCCCCACTCGTCGGCGTAGAGGGCTTTGTGACCGGCGCAGCAGACGCCACGCTTGATCGCCTTGGGATCGGTCACGCCGGCGAGCACGGAGGGAATCCAATCGGCGAGCTCGACCCACGAGTAAGCGGCGCTGAAAACAGCGGGCGCGCTGCGGCGGCAGTGGAGGATTTTCGACCAGAACCACTCGGAGGAATAGGTATTGCCGCATTTGGCGATGTAGTGCGGGCGGATTTCTGCGGCGAGCGCGGTGATTTCCGCAGCCTCGCGGTGGCTGGTGTGGTCTTTCCAGAGCCAGCATTGCGCGGCAAGGTTGTCGGACCATGGATCCTGAAATGCGAGTGGCGTGTTTGTGGCGTCCACCGGAATCGGGCTGGAGCCGGTGGTGTCCACGCCAATGCCGATCACTTGGCGGGCATCGAAGCCCTGCGTTTCTTCGGCTTGGGCTAGCGCCGCTTTCACGGATTTCTCAAGACCTAACAGGTGGTCGGCCGGGTTTTGGCGCGCGAGGTTGTGGTCGTTCGGATCGAGCAGCACGCCCTGATGCCCGCTGGGGTAGTTGAATATCGCAGTGCCGAGTTCGGCTCCGTCCTTACAGCGAACGACGAGCGCACGAACCGAGTTGGTTCCATAATCAATGCCAATAGTGTACATGGTGGTGGATAGGTTTTAGATTTTGAAGAATGAGGGGACTTCCAGCAAAAGGCGGCCACGGGCGGTTGCTGGCAGGATGAAACCACCGTCCGCATCGCGAGCGAGTGGTTCGCCGCCGAAGACCCGGACTTCTCCTGCCGTGGCGGGCAGGCGCAAGGTTTCCCCTGCGAATGACGAGCGCTCCTCGATCATGTCGATGTTGAGGGCTTTTCTAACCGGGATGTAGTGGAGCAGCGAGAGGATGAGGTCATCGCCACGGCGGCGGGGATAGATCTGGATGGTCGAGGCGAGGCCGTCGCCATAGGGCGCGGGTCCGATGAGCCGTTGCATGGCGAGTTTCCAGGCATCACGCGCTGCGATGTTGCCGGCTTGGCGGTATTCGCGGAAGATCGGATCGGCGAAAATCACGAAGCGCTCACCGGCGAGGACGGCGGGTTGGCCGCTGGGCTCCGGGCGCGGCGGTGTTTGTAGGTGCGAGCAATAGCGCACGTCGTCGCGCTTGAAATACGGCAGGACGCGCTCGACCAGAGTCTCGCAATCCGGCGCGGAGAGGATGAGTCCTTGCTCATAGAAAACCCGGTCGGTGAGGGCGAGCGCTGGCGAAAAATCCGCGCGGGTGCGCCAGTAGGTGGGGAATTCCTCGACATCGCCGTGGAGTTCGACGGGAAGAAAATCGAGCGCCCATTTGCCGGAAGCATCGCAGCCGCCTTTGTGCGCGATGAGCAGCTTGCCGCCCGCCTGATAGAACGCACGCAGTTTTTCCACGAACTCCGGAGTGAGCGTGGTGCTGTCGGTGAGGATGACGAGTTCGAGGCCGTCGAGTTCGTTGTCCGCATCGAGCAGTTGGCACTCGTAGTGGGCTTCCTCGCACATCTGAATCGCGCCTTCGTCGGACTTGGCCGTCTCATCGCCATCGATGCCCGGTGTGCCGCTGGTGGCGATGCCGACCTGCAGAAGGGACTCGGATCCCTGATAGAAAGGCTCGGCTTCGGCGACCTGCCCGTAAACCGCGCCGATGAGATCATAAGCGGCCGGATCGAGAATGCCGCGCGGCGGGAGTTGGTCGCCGACCGAGTTGCCGCCGCCGAGCGCCTGCGGACGGAAGCACTCGAACTCGAGCGCGGGCTGCGGCTTGATGCCGCCGAAGTCGCC
>JBGSOI010000165.1:0-33331 GCA_041739215.1 Akkermansiaceae bacterium | reverse complement strand
GGCCACCAGCCGTCGGGCAAGGTGGCTTGATCGATGGAACCGGACGCCCGTGCCACGTCGATCCGGCGGCGGGCTTCTGCCAGGCGCTGGTGCATCTCCGCGTCGGTTCCCGCCTCGACGACGAGACCGAGTGATCTGCCGCTGTGGGCCGGGAACGCCTGTTGGATGTGCTCGAAGGTTTCCATCGCCTCGCTGTTCCGCGGGCGCATGATCTTGGAGCTGAATTCGGCTTCGGGCAGTCCATGGATGAGCAGGATGGCCACGGCGGTGAGCGACAGCAGCCCGGTGATGGCCCACGACATCCTGCCTCGCGGGAGGATTTTCCCGGAGCCCCGCGCGGGTTGCCGGTCCACTCCGAACTTCGCCACGAATGGCAGATAGACCACCAGCATCAGCGCGGCGGCGGCGCTCAGGCCGATGGCGACGATGCTGCCTAACTGTGCCATCCCGGGCAGGCCGCCGAGGTTGAGCGCGAGGAAAACCACCGTGGTCGTCAGGGCACCGAACGCGACGGGTTTGCCGCACGCTTTCAGCAGTTGCCTGCGATTGTGGCCGGCGACCTTGGCTTCCTGGCAGATGACCAGCCCGTAGTCCACCGAGAGGCCGATGAGGATTTCGATCGAACTCAGCGCCATGATGCTGAGCTCGCCGTAGAGCCAGCCTGCGATCCCCAAGGCCACTGCGAATACGAGGATCAGGATGCCTGTGAGTCCGAGCAGCAGACTGAAGCGCCGCTGCATCCACCAGAACAAAATACCGATCAGCCCGAGCGTGATGCCGATCGAGCCGCTGAGGTCGTTCTCCATGGCGACGCCGATTTCCGAGGAGAACGCGGGCTCACCGGTCAGGCGGACTTTGAGACCCTTGCCGTCGGCCGCCTGCCAAGCTGCCACGGACTTCCGGAGTTCTTTCAACCACGCGTCCGCCTCGCGATATCCTGCCAGCGGTGTCGGCGCGTCGGCGAATAGTAGATGCGTGCGGCCATCCGCGCTTCCGAACGCCTCGCCGCCCTGGCCGGAGGAATTCATCAGCATGACCACCGCCGGGTGCTTGAGAAACCCGAACGGATCGTGGGCGAGCATGACCATGTCGAGGCCCTCCATCGAGGTGGCGACTTTGGCTAAAGATTCTTTCACCGTCGCCTCCGAGTTGGCCGGGGCGAGCCTGTTAGCTTGGGCCAGAGTAACCGCAGGATCGCCGTTGAGCCAAAGGTAGGCGAGCAGCTCGGCGATGCCCTCCGGTTCTTCGTTCCAGCGCGGTTTCCAGCGGGCGTGTTTCACCAACCCGCCGGCTTCGAGCTTTTTCCCGAGCGATTCCGCCGCTTCGGATAGAGTCCCGGCCTCATCCTCGCCACCCTCGATGACGAGGATCAACTCGTCATTGCGGGAAAAAGCCTCGTGGAAGGCTTTCAGCCCCTTCACCTCGGGCAGCCCGGGGGGGAGCATCGAGAGGATGTCGGTGTCGAAGCGCAGCCGCGTCAGTCCGAACGACGCGAACAAAATCGCAGCGACGAGGATGAACGGAACTGCCAGACGGCGCAACATGCGCGGACTCAAGCGGGATTCCACAGCTCCCGCAATGCCGGGACGCTAGTTTTTCGAATCCTTCGGCGCGAGCAGCAACGAGGTGACCACGCCGGTCAGCAGGATGCCAAGGATCACGCCGAGCACGACCAGGTTGAACGAGTCGCCTAACCACACCTTGAGCCATTTCGCGGCGAGCATTTTCACACCGACGACCAGCAGGATGAGCGACAGCGCGGGCTTGAGGTAACGGAACTTGGCGATCATGCCGGCAAGGGCGAAATAGAGCGAACGCAGGCCGAGGATTGCGAAAACATTGCTGGTGAAAACCAGGAACGGGTCCGCGGTGATCGAGAAAATCGCGGGGATGGAATCAACCGCGAAAATCAGGTCGGTCACCTCCACCAGCACCAGCGCCACCGCCAGCGGAGTGAGCATCCATTTCCCGGCCGGAGCCGCGTCAACGATCGGGTCCGCCACCACGACTTCGCCGGGCTCCGCCGCTTCATGGGACTGGATGCTTCCGGCTTTCACCAGGAAATGCTGGCCATGGTAGTTCCGCGTCACCGGGAAGCGCTTGGTGAGCCAGCGCACCAGCGGGTTGTTTTCCGGATGCTCCTCCTTGTCCTCCATGAAGAGCATTTTGATGGCCGTGAAAATCAGGAACACCCCGAACAGATAGAGCACCCAGTGGAAATTGTGCACCAATGCCGAGCCGATGCCGATCATCGCCCCGCGCATCACGAGCGCTCCGAGAATGCCCCAGAACAGCACCCGGTGCTGGTACCTGGCCGGCACCGCCAGCGAGCCGAAGACCATCGCGATGACGAAGATGTTGTCCACGCTCAGCGATTTCTCGACCACGTAGCCGGTTAGGTATTTGGTGGCCGCGAGCTTGCCGTTGTTGATAAAGCCGTCCACCGCGTCGACCTGCGTGCCCAGCCCGCTCCAGTGATGTTCGTAACCGAAATAAACCAGCACGGAGAACGACAACCCCAGCGTGATCCAGACCGCCGACCAACCGAGAGATTCCTTGAAGCCAACGACATGCGACTTCCGGTGAAACACGCCGAGATCCAGCGCCAACATCACCAACACGAACCCAACGAAGATCACCCACGGCCAAAGCATCCCGAACGATGCAAGCGGACCTTCCGACTGACGATTGGAAACGTCCGTGGATTTTCCACTTGGCCACATTCCGATAGGACCGCGGGATTCATCCCGCCGCGAAGCGAGGTGTCGAGGAAATGCCCAAAGCCAGTTCAATGGTGTTTCTCATCCGCTGGGACCAATAGAACTGTGGATGACCGTAGCGATACGGATTCCCACTCTTAACTTTCAACCTCTCCCACCATACCCATTGCCCGCCGGCGAATCCGGTGTCAGTCTCGCGGCGCGCATGGCCCGTCAATACACCCTTCATCGCCCGCAAACCGTCGCGGCTTCCGGCATCGACTACGTCGCGGCACTGAACGCGGAGCAATACGAGGCCGTTTCCTCGCCGCCGGGGAAGGCATTGGTGATCGCCGGCGCGGGCTCGGGCAAGACGCGGACGCTGACGTATCGCGTGGCCTGGCTGCTGGATCACGGGATCGACTCGAAACAGGTCCTGCTGCTCACGTTCACTAACAAAGCCGCCCGGGAGATGAAGGAGCGAGTCCGCGACCTCGTCCCGCACGACACCTCGGACCTGTGGGCCGGCACCTTCCACTCCATCGGCTCGCGCATCCTCCGCCGCCACGCCGAGGATCTCGGCTTCACCCGCTCGTTCTCGATCCTCGACCGCGACGACCAGAAGTCCATCCTCAACGCCGTCATCGGTACACTCGACATCGACACGAAACAACGCCGCTTCCCCAAGGCCGACGTCCTTGCCTCGATGTTCTCGCTCGTCGAAAACACCGGCACCCCGCTGGAGCAGATCATCGCCGACCGCTACGACCACTTCTACGACTGGACCGTGGAAATCGAAAAGGTCCGCACCGGCTACATCGCCAAGAAACTCGCCACCAACTCGATGGACTTCGACGACCTGCTCGTCCTGACCGTCCGCCTGTTCGACGAATTCCCCGACATCCTCGAACTCTATCAGAATCGCTTCCGCCACGTCCTCGTGGACGAGTATCAGGACACCAACGCCGTCCAATGCCGCATGATCGACCTGTTAGCCGGGGAGAGCAGTCTCATGGCCGTCGGCGATGACGCCCAGTCGATCTACTCGTGGCGTGGCGCGGACATGTCGCTCATCCTCGGCTTCCCGCAGAAATACTCGGGTGCCAAGGTCTTCACCATCGAGACCAACTACCGCAGCGTCCCGGAAATCCTCGATCTATCAAACGCCGCCATCCGTGCCAACACCGGCCGCTTTGAAAAAGACCTCCGCTCCTCGCGCGATGTCTGCGGCGCGAAGCCCGCGCTTGTCGCGCTGCAGGATCCGTCCACCCAGGCCGCCTTCATCGCCCAGCGCCTGTTGGAACTCCGCGACGAGGGGATCCCGCTGGAGGAAATGGCCGTGCTCTACCGCGCCCACTTCCAGAGCCTGGAAATCCAGATGGAGCTCACCCGCCGCGGCATTCCGTTCGCCATCACCAGCGGCCTGCGCTTCTTCGAGCAGGCGCACATCAAGGATGTCGCTGCCTTCATGCGCTTCGCCGTGAACCGCCGCGACGAGGTCTCCTTCCTCCGCATGGTCTCGCTCCTCCCCGGCCTCGGCCCCGGCACGGCCTTGAAGCTCTGGAACGAGTGGCTGAAAACCGGCCTCGCCGGAAACGAGAATCCGCCGCCCAAGTGGTCCGACATTTTCCTCAAGTTCAAGGTCCCGAAAAAGTCCGCCAAACACTGGGAGCAGCTCTGTTACACGCTCGACGAACTCACGCCCGACGGCCAATTCGCCACGCCGTCCGCCATGACCTACTCCATCCTGGAAGGCGTTTACGACGACTACCTCCGCGCTAGTTTCGACAACGCCGACAGCCGCCGCTCCGACATCGAACAGCTCTCCGAATACGCCGGAAATTTTTCCGACATCCTCGAGTTCCTCCAGCAGCTCTCCCTCATGAGCTCCACCGATGTCTCTCCCTCTTCAATCAACAATCAACAATCATCAATCGACAATTCCGAGGTCGTCACACTCTCCTCCATCCACCAGGCCAAGGGCCTCGAATGGAAGGTCGTCTTCCTCATCTGGCTCGTGGACGGCCAATTCCCCAACGGCCGCATCCTTGACGCCGACGACCCCGACCAGCTTGAGGAGGAGCGCCGCCTCTTCTACGTCGCCCTCACCCGCGCCAAGGACGAGCTCTACCTCACCTATCCGATGATGAACCCGAAATCCTACACCGGCGACATCATCTGCCGCCCGTCACGGTTCCTGGAGGATTTTCCTTTCGAATTGGTCGAGGAATGGAACGTCGGAAACTCCGATCCCTGGGCGGACAACGAACCCTTCTGAACTGTAGCGGAGGTCTATGACCGTCGCATCCCCCTATTGAAATCAAATCGATGAATTCTCCCACCCCTCGCCTTTCGACAGGCAGCCGCTCCTTGATTTGCCAAATCCGGTGCAAGCCGAAGGCCCCCTTTGTAATCTGCCTGCTAGCAATCTCTCTGCTCGCAGCCATCACCGGGTGCAATCGGACCAAGAACGAAACCTGGTACTGCTATGATACCCACGGCCATCCCGTTGAAGGCGTGGTGATCTCCTGCGATTATGGTTTGGCCGGCTATGACAAGACCGGAGTGAATGGCCGGTTCAGCGATTCAACTGGAAAAATCGTGCTCGATCTGGATGACGACACTCCTGCTGGATTGATGAGAGGGTTCTCTTGCATCTACTCGGCGAAGTTGCGTAGCGGAGCCGTCGGCATGGGAGATCGCTGGCATGAGGGCCAACCCATTCCCGAAACGGCGGTCTATTTCGACGAGTGGAACAACAAGATCTATCTGAGAAGCGGGTTTGATGATCCGTTGGCTTGGGCTTTGGCGGTCAACGGCCTCATGAATGCCTACGGTAATGCATTCTTTTCCGCGGGCGCGGTCCCTGGCGCGGCCAAACTGGAGAAAGAGCTCGAATCGTTGGCACGCCGGGAGAGGGAGCAATTCATCGCCCTTCACGGTGAGAAGACCGTGCCAGTGGATGAGATCAATCGCCGCCGACTGCAGGGTCATTTCAAACTCCCCCGAAAGGACAATCCCGATTTGAAATTCAAGGATATCATGGTGCCGCTGCCGACGAAGCGTTGGAAGTGAAAGGATTTCTTGTCGGATGGCGCCGCCTCTTCTACGTCGCGCTCACCCGCGCCAAGGACGAGCTCTACCTCACCTATCTGATGATGAATCCCAACTCCTACACCGGCGACATCATCTGCCGCCCGTCACGGTTCTTGGAAGATTTCCCCTTGGAACTGGTCGAGGAATGGAACGTCGGAAACTCCGACCCGTGGGCCAACGACGAGCCGTTTTGAAAAAGTAGTCCCGGACTTCAGTCCGTCCAAAAAATCCCGGAAGAAGGGACCGAAGTCCTGGACGACTCTCATTCCTCGCGTCCTCGCCCCAACCCCCGCTCATTGACAAATCCGTCATTTCCGAACACTTTTGAGCATGGCTACCGAAGCAACTTCCTTATTCCGTGCCCGGGTTCCCGCCAGCCGTTTGCGCAAGGCTGAGGAAATCCTTGCCCGCCTCGGCATGAAACCGGGCGATGCCTTCAACATGCTGCTGGCTCAGATCGAACTGCGTGAAGGGCTTCCCTTTGAAGTCTCCACCCGACCAACGGTGCTTCTGAACTCCGAACAGCAAGCCGCCGAATGGCAGGAGGCTTTCGGTGCCTACTGACCCCAAGCCCGGAGAAGTTTGGTTCGCCGAACTCGGCATGGTTGAGAAAAGCCGCCCGGTATTGGTTCTGGCATTTCCGGGCGGTCAGGACGCCCGTTCTCTCGCTGTCGTCGCACCGCTGACCTCCCAAATCCGTGGCATGAGAGGCGAAGTCGATCTGGGCAAACCCCGTTGGCTTCCCAAACACTCGGCGGTGAATGTCCAAGGCCTCTCAAGTTTCGATCATCGCAAGCTCTCACGCCGCATGGGTGAACTCAGCCCGGCCCAAATGACGGAGGTCAAAACGGCGCTCCGCGACCTGTTGGGCCTGTGAACTCGGATTTCCTCTTCACTTCGATGTTCGATGTTCGATGTTGGGTGTTCAATGTTCAATGTTCCTTCCCCCTATCCGATGATGAATCCCAAGTCCTACACCGGCGACATCATCTGCCGCCCGTCACGGTTTCTGGAGGATTTCCCGGTCGAACTGGTGGAGGAGTGGAATGTTGGAAACAGCGACCCTTGGGCCGATGACGAGGCGTTCTGAGGCACGGATCGAAATTAAATTATTGTTAGTGTGAGCTGGCCCTACCAGTCCGCCGGATTTCAGTTAGCGGAATCCTTTATAGCAAATCGCTCGCGATAAAACATCCCGGAGGCGGAGGTTTGGAGGATATTCATGATTACAGAAGTGCGGGAGCCGGAGTTCGTGGTGGAAGATATTTCATAGTCCGTGCCCTCAATCATTGGATTCCACGTCTGAAGGTTTGATGACATCTCATAGTCAACTGCAACGTCGTCCGCATTCCATCGATGGAGGAAGGTGAGTTGAAATCCGTTGATCGCCGCACTTTTGATGTCGTCTTTGACAAGGGGATCCCTGCCTTGGGCATAGTCACCAAAATTGCTCGTTCCGTTGGCGTTGGCATCCGTCTCTGGATCCAGCTCCGGAAACAGGACAGCGAAGGATATCTGATATCCACCTTCGTAAGCCCCTAGGTCGATCAGGCCATTTTGGATGCGCGTGGCGCCCGCCAAGTCTTTGGCTTTGAGATTGGCCGCATTGTCTCCGCGATCAATAGCCGGCGAGCTGGCATGCAGGCGGAGGTCGCCTCCGTCAGCCGGTGCGAGCGACGGATCCAGGGGATTGAGGAGAGCAGGGGAGTTGTTCGGATTCGTTCCGTCAAGATTCGCTGTTCCCATGGCGTTTAGATACGAATCCGTGCAATTCTCGAAGACGCAGTGTGAAAAAGTCGGAGCGGAACTGTGAACTGATAGCGAAGCACTTTGGGTGGCCGTCGTGCCCATGGCGGAGTTGTTCCAGACGATGCTGTTGGAAAAAGCGACTGTTTCTGATACGAGGAGATAGATTGCTCCTTCGGCGGCCAGGGTTCGGTTCCCTTGGATGGAGCAGTTCGTCACACTCCCGCTGGTCTGGTAAGCAAAGAGTGCCGCACCGTCGTCCGCCAGATTGCCCGCCAACTCGCAATTGGTGAGATTCACGGACGAGGTTGAGGAATAAAGAGCCCCGCCACTGTCTTGAGTCGCCTGGTTGCCACGAAGACGGGTGTTCTCCATGGTCAGTTGGGTGGCGCCAAAAGCAGCGACCGCCCCACCCGAGGGCGCGGAATTTGAAACGAGCGAACAGTTGCGGAATGTGAGTGAAGACGAGTGGCCGTACACCACGCCGCCGTGGTCCGAGGAGGAATTTTTTTCAAAGATACAATGATCGAAGTCAGCGATATTGGATGAATTGCTGACCGCTCCTCCGCTATAGATGGCGGCATTTCCCTCAAAGCTGCATTCACTGAAAGATGCCGTGGAGTCAGCGGCGTTGCCAACAGCGCCTCCGTTCGAAGCTGACCTGTTATTCAGGAACGAGCAGTGGGAGAGGTTCAGCGACGACTGATAATTGAAGATCGCTCCGCCGCTGGACCCGATGCCTGTCACGGAATTTCCGGAGAAATCGCACCTGTCGAGCACGCAGGTTGAGCCAGTCGTTCCGTGTACCGCTCCGCCGGAGCTTCCGATGTTATTGGTGAACTGGCATTGGGTGATAGTGATGGAACCCTTCCGGATGTAGATGGCACCACCCTGATTCGCGGAATTTGCCACGAAAACGCAGTTGTCTACGGTGGGGTAGTTGACGGCAGTTGCTCCGGAATTGAAGCAAGTAAGCCCTCCACCCCGGTGATGGTTTTGCGCGCTGGAACCGTTCGCGTTCGCACCGGTAATTCTAAAACCATCGAGAACGGCCGAGGAACCAGCTCCGCTTCCGGTGACCACATGATAGGAATTCTCCGTATTCCCTGAAAACCCTGGGCCGTCGTTGCCGAGCAAATCTCCGGAAAGGATGGTGGATTTCGACGGGGGATCTTGATTCCGCGCTGCGAAAGTTCCATCGCCGCCGCCCGGAGGGAAACCGCCATAGACTCCTACTCCGGTTTTCAACTGGAAGGTGGCAACGCGGTTTCCCGCCACCTGTCCGCCTCCCATATCCGGCCGATAGACTCCGGCTGCGACCCAAATTTGATCTCCCGAACTGGCGCTCACCAATGCGGATTGCAGATTGCGATAGGCATTCGCCCATGAGTTCCCGAGGCCGCTTCCCGAGGCCGCTCCATCGACGTAGCGGATCACTTGCGCATGACCGGGGGCGGACAGTAGGATTGGCGACAGGAGCCAAAACAGCGACCGAAAGCAACCGCGAGACGACCTTCCAAATGAGGCCGGTCTTAAAGAATGCACATTCGACGAAGAAGGAGCACCCAGTGTGGTGATCGGCTTGATGGCCCAGGGTGGCACGCCGATGGCGCGGACCCAAATGACCATCAATTGAAAATATTTCTCCAACAAGGTTCTACCGTGATGCGTGGGACAGCTCATCGAGTCGGGAGGGTTAGTGAGCACTGGAGATTTTACAAGCCGCGCCTTCGATTGGATGGAGGGAGCGCGGCGAACCGCCGCACTCTAGTTGCAGGTCACATCCCCCATCGCTCGGGTGAGGGGAAGGACATGGAATGAAAGGGTTCTCTCGGATTTACATTTTCAGAAGCGATTGAGGAAGAGCGTTTCTGGGGTCAGTTTCCGGATTGAAACATTTAGATTGGTTTCAGCACTCATGCGGCGGGCAGTGCCTGTGCCTAAGGACGGTTCCGGATTTGCTGACGATCCAGCGGAGGGGAATAAGTGCCAAGTGATCGGTGATCAGACAAGAGGCGCGTTTCCGCCGGAGGACAAGACCGGCTGCTGTCGAAAAAGTGATGAGCAGGCAGGATGGCTCGGGAACGGTTTGGAACCGGAGCGTCGGACCGACGTAGGGTTTGTTGATGGTGACGGCATTGGGAAACGGCATGTTCTGGCCGAAGCGAAACTGGGTGGTGCTAATGAAAAGCCGTCCGCCGCGGCCGGCATGTAAATGTTCGTCACCAGAGGATCGATGGGGAAAGGGGCCGGAGGGTAATAGGCACCCAGAACGGAGGTGGAGCCGAGATTGAGGGTGAGAGGAGTTTCGAGCGCCCCGTAGCGGAACGATCCGGAAAGGATGCCAGTGGTCCAGGCATCGAATTGCACCTCGGCAAGCAAGACTCCGGTGGCGGTCCACAATCCGACCCGATGCGCCTGGGAAAAACCGTTAGCTCCATTAGGCGTGTACATTCCAAGATGGGTGACCTCAAGATTCTGAAGGGTGGTGGAGAACGAGTAGCCGTAGGTTTTGGCGGAGCTGTCGTTGCTCACGCTGGGGGAGCTGGTGGAACCGGGCGGCCGCACACCGAAGGCGCTTGTAAGAAGCGGCGTGCTGGATTCCAAGCCGGTGACGCTGGTCGCGCACTCCGCGGTCGATCCTGAAAATGTCAAAATGGCAATGAGGCATCAGAATGACCGTGCTTTTGTTTGAAGGGGATGGACGCTTCAGGCCACAGCGGGTGATGAAGGGGAGGGGCATGGGGGGCAAGGGCGTGGATTTTCCGGATCGAGCATCTCCCTGCTAGAGATTTGCGCGGTGGAATGCACGGTTTTTTGTCGGGCGGGGCAAAAATATCTGGAAGACTGCAGAAAGACGGCGTTAGGCGACCCCATGGCAGGGACCGACCTCCGGGCGGTCCAGCGAATGGGAAGAGAATGATCCTGCCGCAGAAGAGTCGTCCCGCCCCCCCAGCGGCACACATTCTCACCTCATTCACCGGACCGCCCGGAGGTCGATCCCTGCCGGGCGCTTGCGACCTTGACCGCTTGCTTGCTTTTGATAGATCTCCCCCATGTCCTCGGAAGAGGTTCCTTCCCGCCGTGCGAGAGGCGATTCCCACATCCCTCCCCAATGGGTCGCGACAGACGCGACCTTCTTCATCACCATCAACTGCAAGCCTCGTGGAGCGGCTCACCTCACCGCCGGTGACATTCCTAACCGGATTTTCGACTCCATCACATTTCTAGCGGATCGCAGGAAGTGGTTTCCGGAAATCGTTCTCCTCATGCCGGATCATCTCCACGCGCTGATCTCATTCTCGTGGGAAACCGACCTGGGAATGAACCGTGTGATCGCCGATTGGAAACGCTACGTTGCCACCAAGTTCGGCATCTCTTGGCAGCGCGATTACTTTGACCACCGCATCCGCTCCGAGCAGGATCACCAGTCCACTTGGTTCTACATCCGGGAGAACCCCGTCCGTGCGGGCCTAGTGGAGACTTACGATCAATGGCCCCACGTCTGGCTGCCAGATCGAGTCGGTTGGAATTCTCCTGGCACGAATCCGCCCGGCAGCGGTCTGGAGAATGAGAAGTGAATGATCCGCCGACAGGGCAGGGACCGAGTTGCCTCCGGCCCTGCGGGATGCGCTTCGCGATTGATGGGATCTCGCTAGCGCTCGCCCTGCATTCCGGGCGGTCAGGCGAATGAGAAGCGACTGATCCGCCGATTCGAAGCCGATCCGGCATTCCATCGTCCCACATTCACCCTCGCATTCACCGGACCGCCCGGAGGTCGGTCCCTGCCGGGCGGTCGCAAGATCCCATCAATCGCGAAGCGCATCCCGCAGGGCCGTAGGCAACTCGGTCCCTGCCGGGGAATGCCGGGAAAAGCCGGCTTTTATCAAAAATGGTAAAGACTCATCGAGACATCGATCGGTTCGACCGATGAATCACCACATTTGATTTCCATCCAGGTATTCGCCTCAAAGGATCCTTCGGGAATGATCAGCCGGACTTTCAGCACCACGCTTTCGCCTCCTTGCAGATCCCGTTTCTCGAACGGGTCCATCTTGAAATCCGGATTGTCGAAGAGTCTCACGGAAACTCCTTTCAGGGTCTCGGATCCGGTATTCTTCAGCACCACGGTTTCCTCGAGAACCGTTCCTGGGACAAAGATCGGAGGGAACTGGAGATACCCCGAATTGCTGCTTGCCCCATACAAGTGCTCGCCGGTTAGCTCCAACCCGGGCGGGCTGTAGGGAATGACCTCCTTGAGATCCATGGACACGAGCGCCTCGGAGATGCCCGCCGACTCGCCGGAGATACCTTTCCATTTCACCATCCCGACCCCTCTGGCCCACCATTCCTCAGCCACTTCCGCGTCTTTATCGAAGCCGATGGTGAAGCGGAGGTGGATGCAGTCCCGAAATGTTCCGGCCGGAACCTTGACCGTGCCTTTGTCGAGCAGCTCCATCGTTAGAAAGGTATATCCCAACAGTTTGTTGCCGCGGAAAACGTTGGAGCGTTTCCGGTTTTTTTCCCCGATCTTCATGGTCGGGCCGGTTCCAAATCCGTTTTGGAAGCGAAGTCTGCCTTTGGTCTTGTCCGGTGAGTCAGGGTCCGGTCTATCGGTCCCAATCAGCCGGTAGCGGTCGGTGATGCCCGTGTAGGTGTAAAATGCATCCCGTTTCGCCCCCTTGAATTTCACAAACACGCCATTTTTCCATGTCCCGCGCTCTTCCAGTTTTTTCGAGGTGAACATCCCGCCAATTGGAAAACGAAATAGATAATGATCATCAACGACGGTAATCCGTGTGGCGGTCGATCCCGGTTTGCTGCCTTTTTCGGACCGCGAGTAAACCCACGATGAACCCTCCCCGTTCGGAGTCATATAGTCTTTGATGGTGACGGTTTCCGCGGCGCGGATTCGCGACATTCCACAGATAGAGACAATGCAGGTGAGGATGACGGCGGCTCTTGTGCGCCACTTCGGGAAATTTGCAATGATCGGGTGCATCGGGGTGGGGTATCTAATGGACGATTGATTGGCGGGCAAGGCCTTTTCGAGCGGTGGATTTTCGCCAGGACTTTGGCGGGGCAGAGCGTCACTTGCATCCCTCTGCGAAGACCCGTCGGCGACGGGAAAGGAGCAGGGCACCAGCAGAGGCTAGAAGGGCGGAACCTGTTTCCGGAATCTGTTGGGCGGTGCCTACGACGATGCCGCCATCGGCGGAGACGCTCTCCAGAACGGAGAGTCGTGCGGGGTTGTTGGGGCCAGAGGGGCCTAGGACCGTAACCTTGGCCCATCCGAAGATGTCGTCGGCCTCCATCACGGTTGAGGAAGGTTTTCCTACCCTCTGGCTCCAGTAGCCGATGTAAGCGGTTTGCCCGATGGATATTGTGAGTGAACCGAGATAGGGTTTTGAGGCGGCATTGAGGAAGGTAAGGTCCTCCCCGGCAGAGACTGAAATCAGCCAGTAATAACCGGCAATAGCGAGTGGGTTGAACTGGAATTCATAAGGCGTTGTCGTGACTCCCACCCTCTTGACCTCGAGCACCACAAAGCCATTCGGCGATTGGGTGAGCATGAACACGCTTCCGTAGGCATCCCACGGAGGACTGCCGCCTAGCGAAGTGTTCTCCGGCTTGTCGATGATCGCATCATTGAGGTAAACGGCGGCGGATGCCGACAACGGGGCGCAGGCCAGGAGGATTGGAATCAGAAGTAATGCTTTCACGGGGATGGATCTTCGGGTGCGGTGGCGGCGAGGGCAGGATGGGAACATGCCAGATTGAGGACACGCTATCAATTGGGTGTCGGTGGGGAAGGACCAAAATTGTTGAAGGTGTCAGCATGCCGTCGCGGCACTCCGGATTATCCGTTTGACGCCCATTGACCCGGTCGCCACCCTGACGCTGATGAATTCCGAAACGAGTCCCGAGGCCCAACCCGACACCCGCCCCGCCCCACGGGACGGCGGTCGGGGCTCTCGTGATCCGGTTGCCGGAACCAACGCCACCCGCCGCGAAACCGGTGGCCGCGTGATGAAGTGGAACTACCCACAAGAGCTGCCGGTGGTCGAGCACCGGGAGGAAATCCTTGCCGCCATCCGCGCGCATCCGGTGGTGGTTGTGGTCAGCGAAACGGGTTCGGGAAAAACCACCCAGCTCCCGAAAATGGTGGCCGAAGCGCTCGGTGTCGATGGCGGGCGGATCGGTTGCACCCAGCCGCGGCGGCTCGCGGCGGCCAGCGTTTCGAAACGGGTGGCGGAGGAATTGCAGGTCCCGCTCGGCGACTACGTCGGCTATCAGGTCCGCTTCGAGGACAAGACCTCGCGGGAAACGCGGATCAAGTTCATGACCGACGGCATCCTGTTAGCCGAGACCCAGGGCGACCGCGACCTGCAACAATACGAGGCGCTCATCCTCGACGAGGCCCACGAGCGCTCGCTCAACATCGACTTCCTGCTAGGCTACGTGAAGCGTCTGCTGGAGCGGCGCAAGGATCTCAAGCTGATCATTTCCTCGGCCACGTTGGACGCTGGGGCGTTCGCCGAATTTTTCTCCAACAACGGCGTGCCTGCTCCCGTCATCGTTGCCCCGGGCCGGATGTTTCCCGTCGCGGAATTCTTCCTGCCGCCCTTCGACGACGAGGATCTGCCGCAGCACGTCGCCCGCGCGGTGGACTATCTCGGCGACGTGGAGCCTAACGGAGACGTCCTGATCTTCCTCCCCGGAGAACGCGAGATCCGCGAGTGCGCCGATGCGCTCGATGGTCGCCAATATCGCGGCACCGAAGTGCTGCCGCTGTTCGCCCGGCTCGGCCTCGGCGACCAGCAACGCGTTTTCAATCCGGGAAACAAGCGACGTTTGATTCTAGCAACCAACGTCGCGGAGACTTCTCTAACGATTCCACGGATCGCCTGCGTGATCGACTCCGGTGTCGCGCGGGTCAGCCGGTGGAGCCCGGGAAAAGGCGTGCAACGCTTGCAAGTCGAGCCCGTCAGCCAGGCCAGCGCCCGTCAACGGAAGGGGCGCTGTGGTCGTGTTAGGGATGGAGTGTGCGTGCGGCTTTACGAAGAGGAAGAACTGACCGAGCGCCCGGAGTTCACCGATCCGGAGATCCGCCGCAGTTCGTTGGCAGGCGTGATCCTGCGGATGAAAGCGCTCGCCCTGCCGGAGATCGACGAGTTCCCGTTTCTCGATCCACCGTCTCCGAAAGCGGTGTCGGAAGGCTACCGAACCCTGCGCGAGGTCAACGCGCTCGATAAGGAAAAGCGCCTGACCGACTACGGTCGCCAGATGGCGCGCCTGCCGGTCGATCCACGGTTAGGGCGGATGCTGATCGAAGCGCGCAAGGAACATTGCCTGGCGGAAGTCCTGCCGATCGTAGCCGCGCTGGAGTCCAGCGATCCCCGCGAACGCCCGGCGGAAAAGACTCGCGAGGCCGATGCCGCGCACGCCCGTTGGAAGGACGGCGACAGCGATTTCATTTCACTCCTCCGGCTCTGGAACGATCTCGCGAAATTCCGAGACAACCGCGGCCGCTGGCAGCGCAACGCCCTGCGGAAATTCTGCGGCCCGGCTTTCCTCAACGCCCGTCGCGTGATGGAGTGGGCGAACGTCCGCGATGAGCTCGCCGATCTGTTGGAGCGCGAATGGAGGCTCAAGCTCGATGAGATCGGCAACGATCTATCCGGCGCGGCGGCCTACGGCACCATCCACAAGGCGCTTCTAGCAGGAGTGCCGCGACAGTTCGGCGTGTGGGACCGTGAGTCGAAATCCTACCGCAGCGCGAACGGCGGGTTCTTCGCGGTGTTTCCCGGCTCCGGCCTGTTTTCCCTGCCGAAGCGTTTCGAGTGGGTGATGGGCATGGAACTGGTGGAAACCTCACGGCTGTGGGCCCGGCGGGTTGCCAGGATCGATCCTGCGTGGGTCGAGCAGGTCGCGCCGCACCTGTGCAAGAGCAAGTATGGCGAGGCGCATTGGGACGAAAACCAGGGCGCGGTCTATGGCAAGGAAACCGTGATTTGCGGTGGCCTGCCGGTCGTCGCCGGACGGCGCATCCACTACGGCCGCGTCGATCCCAAGGCTGCTAGAGGCATCTTTCTGCGCGAGGGAATTATCGGCAACGGCTTGAGGAAGCGCTGCAAGTTTCTCGACCATTTCACCGAGATGCGGACGGAGATCGAAGCCATCGAGCAGAAACTCCGCCGCCCCGGCGGCCTGTGGAGCGACGAGGCGGTCCTGCGCTTTTACGAAGACCGCATCCCCGAAGACATCAACACCGCCGCAGCCTTCCACAAGTGGCTGGAGAAAAACGAGGATGTCCTGATGTTAGGCGTGGCCGATGTGGTGGACGAGGATCTCGGCTACCTCGGACTCGATGGATTTCCCGACACGCTGACACACGCCGGCGCGGAGTATTCGCTCTACTATCATGCGGCGCAGGGCGAGCGCGACGACGGTGTCACGCTCGGTGTCCACGTCGATCAATTGCCGAAACTCCCAGACTGGCTGCCCGGCTGGGGCGTCGATGGCAACCTCCGCGAGCGCGCGGAGATCCTGCTGCGCTCGTTGCCGAAAGACTATCGCCGCGTCTGCCAGCCGATCGGCCCCGCGGCCGAAAGTTTTGCGGAACTCTGGAGCTTCGCTCCCAAGGATCGCTCGATCTATCAGGCTCTATCCGAACACGTCAAGGATCGCAACGGAGCTTATGTCCCGGTCGGAGAATACGATGTTAGCAAGCTTCCGCCCGAGCTCGTCACCAAGATCTGGGTTTGCGACGACGATGCCGAAGAGCTCGCGATGGGCGACGACGTGGCCGTGCTGAAACTCCAGCTCGCCGACCGGATGCGCATCCGTTTCGAAGCCGCGGCGAATGCCGATGTCGAGCGCAAGGGCATCAGCTCGTGGGATGGCGAAAGCCTGCCGGAACTCGTCATGACGCCCGGCGGCGCGGCCTATCCGGCGCTGGTGGACGAAGGCAAAACCGTGGGAGTTAGAGCTTTCACCAGTGCCGCGCTCGCCGCCGAATCGCACCGTGCCGGTGGCGCTCGTTTGTTGTGGCTAGCTCACCAGGATCAGGTGAATTACCTGAAAAAAAAGTTCCCGTTAGGCCTGATGGCCAAGGTCGAGTTGCCGCGCCTCGGCGTGGGCGGCACGTCATTGGACACACTCATCTTGTTAGCTGCCGAGGGGGCGGCGGGAAGTGCGTTCCCGCGCTCGCCCGATGATTTCAGCGTCCTGAAAGAGCAGGCGAGGGGACGTTGGTATGATGCCGCTGCCGTTATCGGCAAGTCGCTGGATGAGATTCTGGAGATTCTGCCAGAGATCCAGCGCTGGGTTGCCGCCAATCGCAACGACCGCAACCTCGGCGAGATCGCGGAGGACATCGAGGAGCAGCTCGGCTGGCTGTTCCGCAAGGACTTCGCCTGGCGCGCGGGCTTCCTCGACCTCCGCGAATACCCCCGCCGGTTGCGGGCGATCCGCTCGCGGTTAGGCCGTTTGTCGTCGTTGCCAATCGTCAAGGACTTGGAAAAAATGGATCGGTTCCGCCGACTGTGGCAGCCATGGTTCCAACTCCAAACCGCCGAACCGGATGATCCCTCTCTCTGGCCCGCGGGCTGGGCGCTGGAAGAATTCCGCATCTCGCTTTTCGCCCCGGACATTCCGCTGCTAGGCAAGGTCTCGGAGAAACGGATCGAGGCGATGTTCCGCCAGAAGTGACTATTCCGAAATGGCGTGGTCTTTGGGAATCGGCTGACCGTTCCACGCTTTCTTCTGGGTCCAGTCCTCGGCTTTCGAAGTCCAGAAGGAATCCGTGGCCGGCAGTCCGAGTGGCAGGAACACCAGTGAGGTCATGTAAAGGCTGCCATTGTTGGTGTAAACGTCGGCCAGTCCGGGCTGATGCCCCACAAAGCCCAATTGGAGGTAGCCGTCCTGATTGAAGTTTCCTTCGTGCGAAAACATCCGCTTCATGGTGGCGGTCAGCCCTGACCGGACCTGTCCTTCAGATAGATCCGCGGGCAGGTTCCCTTGCAGCGCGGTCAATGACAGCGCCTGGAAGACCCCCATGCGGTAGGTCATCGAGCGGCCCACGGGAGGGAACGATCCCTCGGGGGAAATGAATCTCTCAAGAATGGTGCTGAAGCGCCGCATCCTCGTCACCGCCGTTCCAACTGTTTTGTCGCTGATTCTCGGGGCCTTTTTCGACTTCTGGAATGCCTGCAGGATTTCCACATACATCGGTTGGATCACGAAGCTGTTGTAGTAATCGAAGGCGAAGTGGGTGCCGTCGGAATACCAGCCGTCTCCCACATACCATTCCCCGATCTTGCGAAGCCCGATATCCACCCGATAGATATCATATTCGGCACCCACGGACATGAGGAAGGTTTCCGTCATGGCAATGAACAGCAGCCAGTTCGAATAGACCGGGGTGTAGCGGCGCAGGCCTTGGAATTCCTCGATGTAACGCTTCTTGGTCGTTTCATCCAGCGGCTCCCAGAGTTGCTCGGGTGCCCGCAGGAAGCTGTTGGCGATGAAGGCCGCATCCACGAGCGCCTGACCGTGACCCTTCCAAGCCAGGTAGTCCGGGCTGGCAGGATCGACGGCGTGGGCGTAACTTTTGAGAGCCCATTCCCGCAGTTGCGTGCGTTGTTTGCCCTCCGGGGTATCGTCGTCCGGCAGGGCCAGCCATGGCGCGATGCCGGCCATCAGGCGGCCGAACGCCTCCATGTAAGTTACATCCTTGCTGCGTCCGTCCCAATTCGGGCTGACCTCGACCCGCATGTTCTTCTTCAGTTCGCCCTTGCTCATGTTTTCCAACACGGGCCTGGCGGTCTGATAGGCGAGATCGGTCCAGAATTTCCGGTCCGTGGCTTCATCAGCAGCGCCGGAGCGGCAGATCGATGATATAACGATTAGGAGGATCAGCCCAATCCGGCTCTTGGTGGGAATCATGGGTTCTTGTCGATAAAGGTGAGCATCTCGCTTGCCGCGAGGAGGAAGGCTCCCACGCCGAAATCCGCGGTGGATCTGGCATCGACAACCTGCCCCGGAATTGCCTTTTCGCCGATCGGTTGGACGTAGCCGAGGGCTCCGTCCGGCTGGATGGCGGTCCCGGTCAGGTAGGTCCAGCTTTTCCCAACCACCGGGAGATAGGTCGCCTTGTCCAGCAGGCCGTTGTTGATTCCCCACAGGAAGCCGTAAGTGAAGAAAGCGGTGCCACTGGTCTCCGGCCCGGGGGCGTGCGCGGGATCGAGAATGCTGCGGGTCCAGTAGCCATCCGCCTGCTGCGTGCGGGCGAGGGACCTAGCCATCTCCTGATAGACCTGGATGTATTCCTTCCGGTGAGGGTCATCGGCGGGGAGATCCTCCAGCACCCTGGGAATCGCTGCGAAGATCCAGCCGTTGCCCCGCGCCCAGAAATCCTTATGTCCGTTCGCGGACTTATGCTTCGGATAGATATACTTCGCGTCGCGGAAGAACAACCCGGTCTCCGGGTCGTGCATGAGTTTTTTCGCGTAGGCGAAGTAGTCGTGGAGTTTCTCCAGATAGAGGGGATTATTTGTCAGCTTGTGCAGCCTGGTCATGACCGGCATCACCATGTACAAGCCGTCCGCCCACCACAGGTAATCGTCGGGGCGGGTGGACATCTGGTATTCCATCACCTCCTTGGCCCGGGCAATCTTCTTCTCATCGGGATTCAACTGATAGAGATCGATGTAAACCTGGAAGCAGGTCTGCCAGTCACCGAACAGGACGAAGTCATCGCTTTCTCCATAGGTGTATCTCCACTTTTTCCGGTCGTCGGATTTCGCGCCCTTCCATTGGTTCTTCTCCGCCCAAGCTTCGGAATAAGCGCGATAGGACTCAATGCCGGTCGCCTTGAACGCGGCCATGTTTCCCGTGTGATAGGCGGCGCGGTGCCAAAAGGCGTTCTGGTGGTCCGGATGGGTGGCTTGCCAGTGATCGTTGACCTTCTTGATGAGGTCGATCACCTCGGTGCGTGACGGGGATTGAGCCACGGCGACATGTGGCAGACAGATGGCAATGGCGAACAGGAGAAGTGATCTCAAGGTTTTGATGGGGTGTGGCTGGGAGACCGAACGAGTGGATCAATCCTTCAACTCGCGGATCCAGACGTTGCGGAAGCGGACCGGATTGCCGTGGTCCTGGAAGGCGATGGGCAGCTTGTCAGGGTGGGCGATGTAATCGGAGACCGCATGGGGTCCTCTCCAATCGGTGCCTCCGCTGAGAACCGTGTGGTCCTGGACGAGCACGCCGTTGTGAAACACGGTGAAGGTCGCTTTGCGGGTGACTTTGCCATCCTTGTCAAACAGCGGGCGGTGGAAAACGATGTCATAACTCTGCCACTCGCCGGGTTTGCGGCTGGCATTGACCAACGGTTTCTGACGACCGTAGAGCGCTCCGGCCTGGCCGTCGGCGTAGGTTGGGTTGTTGTGGCTGTCGAGCACCTGGATTTCGTAGTTTTTCATCAGGAAGACACCGCTGTTGCCACGGCCTTGGCCCTCGCCTTCCGGCCTCGCGGGCGATGCCCATTCGACATGGAGCTGGCACGAGCCGAAATTCTGTTTGGTTTGGATGTAGCCGGCGTTTTTGACCGATTCGAGCGCGCCATCGACCACTTTCCAGCCGCTGGGATTGCCTTTGGTGTCGGTCCAATTTTCCTTGAGCGCCTTCTGACTGCCATCGAAGAGCACGATCGCATCGGACGGCGGGGCCACGAACGCGGCGGGTGAACCCGGGGTGACGACGGGGGGAGCCGGCTGTTTGCTGGTGTCGGTTTCATGGACCTTGATGCCGTCGATGTACATGTAGAGGACGTCTTTGCCGTCGGCGTCCTTCTTGGTTTCGGTGGTGATCACCGGATTGCCCGGGTTTTCCTGGCCGAGGCTGACCAGAGGGACGGCGGCGATCGCGAGGGCGGCCAGAGCGGTGACTGGATTCAGGAACGAGCGGATAGGGGACAGGGAGTCTGGATTTTTCATATCGTGCAAAAGGATTGATGGAGAGTGGCCGGACGTCAACAAGTTCGCTACTCCGGAACGGGCGATAATAAACCGCGCCATTTCCCCGGAAGTTTGATTAGCTGGCCGTGATGAAACGGCTGGAAGCGAGTGACTGGCCCCGGCTGATCCGGCCTGGGAGCCGGATTTTCCTCGGCGGCGGGGCTTCGGTGCCGCTCGCCCTGGTGCGCTCGATGTTGGAAATGGCAGGGAGTTTCAAGGACGTGGAGCTCGTCCACATCCACGGCCTGGGCGAAACGCCGTGGATCGATCCCCGCTACGAGCAGGTGCTGCGGACGAATTCGTTCTATCTAACGCCCACGCTGCGCGAGGCCGTCGAGCGCGGGCAGGCGGACTACACGCCGTGTGCGATGTCCGAGGTGGCGTCGTTGTTCAGGACCGGCCCGCTGCCGCTCGATATCGCGCTCATCCAGGTGAGTCCGCCGGACGCGGACGGCTGGTGCTCGCTCGGGGTGAGCGTGGATGTCGTGAAATCCGCCGCGCGCTGCGCCCGGACGGTGATCGCCCAGATCAATCCGAAGATGCCGCGGACCTGTGGTGACAGCCTGATTTCTATCAGGCAGATCGGCTGGTTCATCGATGGGTCCGCCACCTTGCCGGAAACGGCTCCAGGGATTTTCGACGAACGCCATGAGCGGATCGGCCATCACGCGGCGCAGCTCATCGAGGACGGCTCGACGATCCAGTGCGGTCTGGGCAACAGCCCGGAAGCGGTCGTGCGGGCCTTGCGGAAACACCGCCACCTCGGGATCCACAGCGGCATGTTCAACGACGCGCTGATGGACCTCGTGCGCTGCGGCGCGGTCGATCACTCGATGAAGAACTACCGCCCTGGCAAGATCATCGCCAGCCATGTGTTAGGCAGTCGCAGGCTTTACAAATTCGTCGATGGGAATTCCGACATCGAGCTTCACCCGAGCGACTGGGTGAACGACCCGCAACGGATCGCTCGCAACGCGCGGATGGTCGCGATCAATGGTGCCCGGGAAATCGATCTCACCGGCCAGGTGGTCAGGGACTCCAGCGGGCATCGGTTTTATGGCGGGATTGGCGCGTTGCAGGATTTCATCCGGGGTGCGGGACGCAGCAAGGGCGGATGCCCGATCATCGCCCTGACATCCACCCGCGACACAGATGGCGGTTCCCGGATCGTCGCCGGGTTGGAGTCGGGCAGCGGCGTCTGCACCGGGCGGGGGGATGTCCATCACGTGATCACCGAATACGGCGTGGCGAGCCTTCACGGCCGCAGCATCCGGGAGCGGGTGGCGAGGTTGGTGGAAATCGCCCACCCGGATCACCGGGAATCACTGTTAGCCGGGGCGCACGCGCGCGGCTGGTTGCCCAGGTTTTTCACCATGCCCGGGTCCGGGCGGGCGGTGGATGATGTGGATTCGTCGTGGGTTCAGTTCGCCGCGTTCAAGCTGTTTCTGCGCCCGCTGCACCCCAGCGACATGCGGGCCCTGCAGGAGTTTTTCTACTCGCACGACGAGGAGACGATCCGTCTGCGTTATGGCTATCTGCGCGACAAGATGACCGGCGAGTCCGCCTTCAAGCTCGCGGCGGTGGATCAGACGAAGGATCTCGCACTGGGGCTTTTCGCCGAGCAGGAACTCCGCGCGATCGGGCGTTACTATCTGGATGACGGAGGGAAGTCGGCCGAAGTCGCGTTCATCGTCCACGAGTCGAACCGCCATGCGGGCATCGCCGGGTTTCTGCTAGGCGAACTGGCGGCGGTTGCCGGAGGGCGCGGGATCACCGAATTCTGGGCGAGCGTGGTGCCGGACAACCGAGCGATGGCGGGATTGTTCCTTGCGGCCGGGGCTGTGGAATCGAAATCTGCAGCGGGTGATGAACGTGAGTTCAGGATCTCCGTGGAGCGGATTCTGAAAGCGCGGAAAAGGTTCCTGAAGCGAAAACATATCTATCAAATCGAACGATGAGTGGTCCATCCAAACGTGTCGGCGTGCATTACGATCCCTGTTATGAGCGCCACGATACCGGCCCGGGTCATCCCGAGTCGGCCGCCCGTTACCGGGTGTTGGAAACGGCTCTATCCACCTTGCCGCCGGAGTTCGTCAGGCTGGCGGGCCGCCGGGCTTTGGTTTCCGAGATCATGCTCGCCCACGATCACGACTATCACGACCTCGTCTATCGGGACACCGAGACCTTTGCCGACAAGTTGCGCACCGGCGACACGGCGATCTGTGAGGAGAGCTACGATGTCGCTCTCGAAGCAACCGGCGCGGTGTTGGTGGCTGCGGACGCGGTGATGCGCGGCGAGGTTTCATCGGCATTCTGCGCGGTTAGACCGCCCGGGCATCATGCCACGGCGACGCGCGGGATGGGATTCTGCATCTTCAATCACGTGGCAGTCGCCGCGCGCTATCTCCAGTCGCGGCATGGGTTGGCAAAAATCGTGATTATCGATTGGGACGTCCACCACGGCAACGGGACCGAAGCGATCTTCATCGAGGATCCATCGGTGCTCTATGTCTCGCTGCACGAGGAGAACATCTATCCGTACACCGGTTATGCCTCGCAACTCGGGGAAGGCGATGGCAAGGGCTGCAACCTCAACATCCCGCTGCCGGCCAACTCGGACGGCAGTCTCGCCCTGCGGGAATGGTCCTCGCAGTTAGAGCCGGCGCTTGCCGCCTTCCAGCCGGAGTTTCTGCTGATTTCCGCCGGCTTCGACGCGCGGGTGGACGACCCGATCGGCGGCCTCCGCTGGACGGATGAAACATTCGCGGAAATGACCCGGCGCTGCGTAGCACTCGCAGACCAATGGTGCGGCGGGAGAATCGTTTCCTCGCTCGAAGGCGGCTACAACCCACCGGGGCTGGCGTTGGCGGCGCTCGCCCATGTCCGGGCCTTGGGCGAGCCATCCTGAAATGGTGACGAAATCGTTTCCGCTTTCCGAAAATTTCGACAAGACAGTTGGCATGACCGGTGCTACTTCCCATCTGTCGCAAGACAAGGCGGTTCGACTGAGATGCCTTCGGGTTAATGGGTTTTTCCTAGAGGATGATCAGTCGGACCGCTTCCCTTCTCTTAACGAGGTTGGACGTTTCGTCCAACCGAACGGGATAGGCCTCCGCTCCCATTAAAGGCGTGCTTGGCAATCCGCGATCACACGGCTATCCCCTTTGGGTCACCCGATGAAAATCCACACCACTCTCGCGTTTTTCCTGATCCTGTTCACTCCGGCCTTGGCGGCAGAGCAGCCGTGGGTGCCGCTTTTTAACGGCAAGAACCTTGACGGTTGGACGCCAAAGATTTCCGGCCATGCGATCGGTCAGAATTTCGCCAACACCTTCCGGGTCGAGGACGGAATCCTCAAGGTTTCCTACGACGAATACGAAAAATTCAATTCGCAGTATGGCCACCTGTTCACCAATATTCCTTACTCCCACTACATTCTGCGGATGGAATACCGGTTCACCGGCAAAATGATGTCCGACGCGCCGAGCTACGTGAACCTCAACAGTGGCGTGATGATCCACTCGCAGACACCCCAAAGCATGGGCCTGAACCAAGGATTTCCGACCAGCATGGAAGTCCAGTTCCTCGCCGACGAAGGCAAGGGCAAGCGCCCGACCGCCAACGTCTGCACCCCCGGCACCAACTTGGAAATGAACGGAAAACTGGTCACCCAGCACATCGTCGAGTCCACCGCGCCGACCTTTCCCGCGGAAGAATGGGTGAAAATGGAGGTGGAAGTCCACGGCAGCGAGCAGGTGATTCACCGCATCAACGGCGTGGAAGTCCTGCGCTACCAGCGCCCGCAGCTTGATCCGCGCAACGAAATGGCCCCCGCCACCGACCTGCTCAACGCCGGAGCTGCCAAAATTCTCAGCTTCGGCCATATCGCGCTGCAAGCGGAAGGCCAGCCGGTCTGGTTCCGGAACATTGAGCTTAAATCCCTTGCCGCGCCTTGATCGCAAATCTCGTGCTAGACCTGCGGCCCCGCCGCGGCTTAACTCACGGCGCAGCACCTCATGAGCCTTCTTTTCTTCAAGCGCCTGATCGCGAATCCGATCCGTGTCGGCTATCTCGTTCCCAGTTCCGGCTTTCTCACCCGCCAGACGGCCAAACGGATTGATTTTTCCAAGCCCCGCGTCGTCATCGAACTCGGTCCCGGCGAGGGCTGCCACACCCGCCAGATTGTCAGGCGGATGAATGCCGACTCCAGGCTGATCCTCATCGAACTCGACGATCACTTCGCCGCCCATCTCACAGAGCAGTTCGCCGATGACAAGCGCGTGACGGTCGTGCACACCGATGCGCTGCACCTGGTGGCGACCCTCGAAAAAATGGGCATCACCAACCCCGATTACATCGTTTCCGGAATACCCTTCACCATCATGGATCGCGAGCTGCGGGAGAAACTGCTCTCCAACATCGCGATCTCGATGGGCCCCGAAACCATCTTCATCACCTATCAGGTGTCGCTCCAGATATCCGAGCACAAGCTGTTCGATCTCTCACGCCGGCAGCATTGCCTCCTGAACGTCCCGCCGATCACGGTGATGGAGCTGCGGAAATCCGCCGAAGCGCTGAAGGTGTGAGGGAGCGCCGAGTTCATTCCAACGCCTGAAGGAATTTTATCACTCGAAGGGAATTGATATGAAACCCACCGAGACTAATCCACCCTCGAGTACCTGAATACTATGTTTGCTGGGAAAACGAAATGGCTTCTAAAATGTTTTATTTTGAGCAATGTTATCACACTGGCGTCATGCTCCAGCTTGACGGATGATCCTATCAAGGTCGATTACCAGAAGGCGATGGATCGTGTCCGTGCCTCCATCACTAAAGATGGAATTCCCCGGACAAAGGTTTTAGCTTATTTCATGCTTTCCGACGCTCCGAGTTCTCGCTCGCTAAATGGCGGGCGTGGAGGATTCACGAATACGTCCGAACGCTGGGATCTTGCCTGTGGATACAAACTGGAGGCGTATAAACATGTTTATCTCGGAGACAAGTGGATCCTCAAGCCGCACAACGAAACAAGGGCTGGACTTACGAAAATGAGGAACCACTTCCTAGAGCCAAAACCCGAGCCATTTTTTGATACTCTGTATTTGGTTGATCGCAGAGAAAAGTATTCAGACGAGATCCGTCTTCCTTACAACCAGTGAACCGAAGGCGTGGAATGCAACCGGCGATAACGTCCACCATGCCTCCTTACGCCGCCGATTTAAATTCGGACTTTCTGGACCATGTCGGATGGCCTGTTGCCGTCAGCCAAAAAGAAATCCCCATGCTAATAACCCGATCCGCCAGCCCGAGCCGCAGTTAATGAAGACAATCGCGCATCGTGGCGGAATGGGGAAGGGAATGCAGAACTCGTCGGCGGGCGTCCGGCTGGCTGCGCGGCATCGGGCGGATTTCGTGGAGCTTGATATCGTGAAGGGAATGGACGGGAGGTTTCTTTGCGGGCATGGGTTGGGCGAACGGAGCGCGCTTGGAGATTGCCTGGCGGAGATCGGGGACTCCATGGAACTGATTGCCCATTTGAAGGGGCGGTATGAGGAGGCGGACCTGATGCTGCTAGTAGAGGAGATCGCGCGGTATCTTCCTCTGACCCGAGTGATGTTCGCGTCGCACGATGGCGGAGTGCTTGGCCGGTTGCGGGAATTGGTTCCGGATTGTTGGTTAGGCCGGTTCGGTCTTGTTCCTGCGATCATGGCCTTGTGGAGGGAGCCGCCGTGGGACTGCTGCATGATCAACCAACTGGTGCTGCTGAAGTGGCATGTGCTCGCGCTGCAGCGAAGAGGTCAACTGGTATTTGCGAGTTGTGTGTGGGAGTTGCGCGACAGGCGGAGCGTGAAGAACCTGGAAGTGGATGGCGCTTTTGTGAACTTCTATCAATGACGGCAAGGCAGATGGGTTCGGGCATGCGGATGCCTGCCCGCTTCAAGATTTCCCGGACGTCTGAAAAGGCGGGCTTGGTGTAGGTGACCCGGTCCGTGGTGAGAATGATCGGAGCTTGATAACCCAATCAACGGGCTCCGAAATCCGGCCATTCTCCGGTCTGCCGGCCTTCACTGCGCATGAAATCGGCAACGAGATGTTCACGGGTCAGTTTTCCATCGCGGGCGAGCGCCGGGACGATTTCCTCACAGATCCACCGTTGATATTGCTCGAAGCTGAGCTTCGGGGGCGGCGGATGCTTGGAAAAGTCCGGGAACTCGAGATCAAGGACATTCATGGGATCATGCGGATGAGATTGTAGGCATCAGGACCCGCGAAACGCTCGCAAATTTCGCGAAGATGGATCTCGGTCATCACGCCCTTGTTTTCCTTCAAGAGCAGCCGGATGTCCAGTAGGTCCCTGCCGTCCCTTTCCTTGTCGTCCTTAAGGGCATGAAGTTTCATGGCTAGCAATGACTCGAAATCAATCACCGGCATGTCGGATCGGATTCCTGTTCTCTGATCGGTGGCCGCCATTTTGGCGAAAGTATCAGCACTCACCCACAATAAATCGACGGGCAACAAATCGAAGTGCTTTTTGTGGGTGAAGCGGCTCGCCATCGACTCGAACACGATCTCGAACCCGAGTGATCGCATGAGATCCAAGGCGCGGGTTTCATTGGCCCGGGAACAAATCCAATCGATATCATTCGTATAGCGCGTGTAGCCGTGGTGGCACACCGCCCATCCGCCGGCGAGCAGGAGGGGGATGCCCTCGCGCTCGAAGGATTGATAGAGAGAATGGGCGAACTCGGGGAGCATGAGTGGTTTACAGCAAGCGCGCACGCAACAGTTCGGTGACTTGCTTGGGGTTCGGCTTGGTGGCGGCGGCTTTCATCACCTGGCCGGTTAGGAAGTTGAGCAGCTTCTCGTTGCCGGCCTTGACCGCGGCGACTTCGGCCGGGTTGTTGGCGATGACTTCATCGCAGAGGGATTCGAGTTCGCCGGCTGCGGCGGGTTTGAAGCCGAGCGAATCGGCGATGGCGGCAGGTTCCTTTTCCGGGCTGTCGAAGAGCACGGTGAAGACTTCCTTGGCCTGGTTCGCGGCGAGAGAGCCGCTTTCCACCAACAAAAGCAGCGCGCGGAGTTTCCCGGGGGCGACCGGGCACTCATCGATGCCGAGGGCGCGCTCATTGAGCGTGCCTAGCAGGTTGTTGATGATGAAATTGGCGACCTTCTTGCCGGGGATCGCGGTGTCGGTGACGGCCTCGAAATAAGCGGCGAGGTGTTTGTCTGAGGAGAGCACGGACGCGTCGTAGGCAGTGACGCCGAGGTCTTTTTCAAAGCGGGCGGCGAGTTCGTGCGGCAGCTCGGGGACCAGCGGGCGGACTTTGGCTAACAACGGGGCGGTTTCGATCGGCAGGAGGTCGGGGCAGGAGAAATATCGGTAGTCGTGCGCGTCCTCCTTGGTGCGCATCATCTGGGTTTCCCCGCGGTCGTCGTCCCAGCGGCGGGTGGATTGGATCTGCGGCAGGCCGCGGTCCATGTCCTCGGTCTGGCGCTGGATCTCGAAGTGGATCGCGCGGCGGATGGCGGAGATCGAGTTGAGGTTTTTCAGCTCAACCTTCTGGCCTAACGGATCCTCGGGCTTCTTGCGCAGCGAGATGTTCACGTCGCAACGAAGCTGGCCTTTTTCCATGTCGGCATCCGAAACGCCGCCTTGCTGGAGGATCATCTGGAGCGAGCGGACGTAGGCGAACGATTCCTCCCCGGACTCGAGGTCGGCTTCGGTGACGATCTCCATCAGCGGCGTGCCGGCGCGGTTGAAGTCGATGAGCGACGAGTTGCCGAGGTGGGTGGATTTCGCGACGTCCTCCTCGAGGTGGATGCGGTTGAGGCGGACTTTCTTGCCGGCGTTGACGATGCTCTTGCGGGCATCGGTCGGGTAGCAATGTTCGTAAAGCGGCACGCCGCCACCGATGCAGAGGGGCAGATCCATCTGGGTGGTCTGATAGTTCTTCGGCATGTCCGGATAGAAATAGTTCTTCCGGTCCCACTTGGAGATTTCCGGGGAGCCGCAGCCGAGCATCAGTCCGGTGAGGAGCGTCTTCTCGATGGCCTCGCGGTTGAGCACGGGCAGCGCGCCGGGCATGCCGAGGCAGACCGGACAAGTGTGGGTGTTAGGCGTGTCGCCGAACGAGGTGCAGCAGGCGCAGAACATCTTGGTGTTCGTTTTGACCTGGCAATGGACTTCAAGGCCGATGGTGACGAGGTAGGGCATGGGAAGAGGTGGAGAGTGGAAGGAAGAGGAAGGAACCACGAATCTGGCGGATCTGGCGAATGAAGATGTGGTGACCGGGCAATTTCAACCGGGTATTCAGAGTAGTTTTCGAAATTCGGTCGGCGAGAGACCCGCGTCTTTGGCGATGGCTCCCATGGTGAGGGAGTTGATGGGATCGTGGCGGGGAATCGTCAGTCGGATCTCGCCATTGCTCATGATGATGTGGCCGGATTCACGGGCAACTCTGAAACCGAGCTTCTGAAAAACCCGGACAGCATCCTTCTGGCTCACTCCCGGGAGCTTCGGCATCAGACTGCGATTTCGATGGTTTCGGCACTTTTGATCCCGGATTCCTCGGCTTCGACTGCCAGCCAGTCGGCAATGGCCCCGCGAATCGAGTCAAGCGCTTCGGCCCGATCCGCCCCTTGGGAATGACAACCTTTCAAGTCGAGGCAAGAAGCAGACCAGCCTTCGTCGGTCTCAATGAGTCTGACACGATAGTTCATCAGCAAAGTGTAACGAATGCCCGTTTTTCGGCAAGTGGAACGTCTCAGAGGCTCAAATCGCGGAGGATTTTCTGGGTTTTGGGATCGGCGAGGGCCTTGGTGAGGAGCGGATGGCGCAGGAGTGTGCCGAATTTTCCCTCGCGGGCAAGGTTTTGCAACTCCGGCTCCTCGACGATGATGGCGCGGGGAATGGGCTGGCCGCTCCGGGGATCGATGACGGGCTTGAGCGGGGAGTCCGTTTGCGCGGTGATGACCTTGGCGAGGGCGAGTCGGGAAGGATCGGCGAGGGGATCGAGAAAACGAAGCCAGGATTCCGGCAGCGCGGCTTCGACTGCGGATTTGAGGCTCTGGCTGTATCGTGCCGGAGTGCCATCGCCGATGCCGAGCGACTTTTCCGCGAAGGCCCGGACCTCGGCGATCGAGCCGGTGTGGTGGACCAGCGTCGCTCCAGTCAGGCAAATCAGCGAGGTGGGAAAGAGGGCGAGCAGCAGGCGGACGGCGAGTTTGATCACCGGGCTGGCTTTTTTTCTTTCCTCAGCCGGTGGTTTACCGAAGGGGCTGGCGACGGTTTTGGCGATTTTACGCAGGGCGAAAATGGCGGTGAGGAATGCGGCGATGGGAAATCCAGTGGTGACGAGGCCGATGGATTTCCCGAACCACTCAAATGACCAGGTGGGTGCGTTTTGCCAGACGAGAAAGGCGACCCATGTGGCCAGCGACAGCCCCACGGTCCCGACGATCATGCGCGTGAGTCCCCGCAGCATGACGAAGCCGGCGCAGACCAGGAAGATGACAAGCGCGGCGGTTCCGAGACTGATCTGCGGGATGTTTTCGGGAGACATGAAAGCGTCGCGGTATCCTAGAATGCGAATCCCGAATGGCAAGCGATGGCCGCCTCAACAGCCAAACAGGTCTTCTTTGCCGAAACTCCCGGATCACCAGTGGAGTCGCGCACCGATGACGGCATTCAAGCCGGCTTCGTTTTGCCCGGAGCCATGATTGCGGTAGTCCTCGTCGGTGAGGTTTTCGATTCCGCAATTCAGGTCGAGGTGTTCGTTGACATTCCATCCCGCGCGGAGGGAACCGACTACATAACCGGGTGTGCCTCCGGTGGGAATGCGCTGGGCGTCCGCCGCCTGGTCGGCGGCGGTGATGCGGTCCTCCGCCGCCGCGCCCAACAAGCGGCCTTCGATCCAGTATTTCCCGGACTCGGCGGTCCAGCGAAGGGCCAGGGAGCCGGTAATTGGAAGCTGCCGGGTCATCGGGCGGTCGGAGGTCGGCCCGCCGATGAACAGCGGTGTTTCCTCCCTGCCATCCTGCCAGGCGGCGAAGCCGGAAAGCGTCCACTGCGGGTGGAAGCTCCAGGCTCCTTCCAATTCAACGCCATAGATATAACCGTCGCCACCATTGGTGGTGATGGTGGTTGTGCCGGGCGGCGTGTCGGGCACGCCCGTGATCACATCGCTGATGTCAGTGTAGAAGACCGCCGCCTGGACTGATACCTTGTCAGAGCTGCGGCGGGCACCGATTTCGTAGGTGATGAATTGCTCGGGTTCCACATCCGTGGAGCCGAGCGCCGTGGCCCCGGATTTCGACGCGATGTTTCCTGATAGATCCACCAGATTCGGCGAGCGGAACGCCTGGGAAACTCCGCCGAAAACACTCCAGCTCTCATCGATTTCATATCTCCCGCGCAGCGATCCGACGATGGAGTCCCAGCTGTCGGATTCATTGGTCCGCACAATGCCCAGGCTGTCGGTAAAGCGCCCGAGCTCGGCACGGGCGTAAGTGTAACGCACACCGGGAGTGATCTCGATCCGCTCGGCGGGCTTCCAGGCATACTGCGAGAAGATGCCTACCAGATCATAACTCGAATCATCGGCCAGTGGAAGGCTCTCACTGAAAGCAGTGCCCGCCGCATTGTTCCGCGAGCCCGAGGAATCGACATCGTCGTGATAGTAATCGAATCCATAAACCAGCGTGCCGGGTCCCGCGTCGGACTCCAAGGTGAGGTCGATTCCCATGGTTTGCACGTCGAGGTGCGAACGGCGCAGCGAATCGCTGTCGGGATTCCGGTTTTGGAATTCCGAGTCGGCGATGTCCTGATAGGAAATGGCGGCACTCCAACTCTTGATGGCAGCGTCCGCACGGGAATCCGTCCCCGCATGGCGAAGATAGGTCAATGAGCGCTCCTGATCGTAATCATTGGCTGTCCAAAGGCCTGGTGCGGCGACGTGGCCGCCGTGTTGCCAACCGGGATTGTTCAAGGTCCGGTGCCAGCGCGAGACCCGATCCTGGTTTACGTATTGGTGGGCGAAAGTCAGCGTGGACTCCGTTCCCGTCGCCCAATCGAAGCGGAAATCCAGATTCTGTTCCGGATAGCCGGTCCCCCGCATCCTTCCAATCGCCGAGTCCTCGATGTCTCCATAGTCCTTGGCCGACAGCCCAAGCCAGACACCGAATTTTCCGCCCACACCGCCCTCGGTTTCCAAGCGTCCGATGTGGCTTCCTTGTCCCACAGTCCGGAACTCATACGATGCCGCTCCCCCGAAGTAAGTTTCGCCATCCGCCCGCGAGCGGAAATCCGATGATTTCGAAAACGCGTTGAGCGTGCCTCCCACCGCATCCGATCCGTAGAGCACGGACCCCTGGCTGCGGATCAGCTCGATGCGATCAATCGAGAGCGGATCCACCGTGTTCCAATACTGCACCGGCCCGCTGCGGAAGGTGGAGTTGTTGATCCGCACACCATCGACCAACAGCAGATTCTGGTTTCCCGTGAACCCTCGGATGAACGGCGAGCCATGACCGTGCGCGGTTTTCTGGACCAGCACTCCCGGGGTGTATTGGAGCGCATCCGGCAAGGTGCGCCGCGTGTTGTCACGAATGAAGTCCGATCCAATCACCGCAGTCGAATAGGCGGCACTGCTCGCTTCCTGTTCGCTGCGGGATGCGGTCACAATCAGCGGATCGAGAAAATCCTGGGCGAATGCAGGTGAGGACACAAAAAACAACATGAGCGGCAGTCTGGATTTCATGGGATTCGATGATGGATGGTTGGCACCGGTTCATCCGGGCACGCGATTCATAAATTCCACGAAACACCCCGACAAGACTTGTGCATGATCGAAAATTATCCACTTCGGAAAAAGGTGGACGCCGATTGACCCTGCCGTCCTGTCGAATCACTCGACAAAACCAGGATTCTCCACCTCAATGGGGCAGCGGCTCCAATGGACAAAAAACGCCCCATTTTATTGAAACCTCGTTCCCTTGCGGTTTGGTTGGCGGCGGGTGTCGGGGCCTTTGTGTTGGTCGGTTCCATCGCCATGATGGGATTCTTCCAGCACCTCACCCGGGTCGAGGAAGTGGTGGCACTGGAGTCGCTGGGACGGACCAACGCGCTTTTCCTCGATCAAAGCAACCTGCCGCAAAGCAGCCACATGGCATCCCAACTCGGTCGCGTGATGGGGGCCGATGTGCAATTCACCAATCCCAGCGAACGCATTTCCACCCAAATGGCAGACGGCCGGGCAAAACGGGAAGCAGATCGGATTCGCGTCGGATTTTCCCTCAAAAGCGGGCGCGAGGTGTGGTTTTCCCGCTCGACAAATCAACCCGGTGCCCGACCGGTCTGGAAGCGCCTCGACGCGCGGTTGGCGCTCGGCGGTTTCTGGGCGCTCTCGTTGATTTTCTCGCTGTGGCTGGGACGCAAAGTCACCCGCCCCCTCGCGAAACTGGCGGCGGCACTTCCCGCCATCGGTGGCGATCACGCACCACAAGGCCTGCCGGATTCAGGGCCGCTGGAAATTGTCAGTCTCGCCTCAGCCTTGCGGAAAACCCACGTCTCGCTGGTCGAAGAACGTGAGAAACGCAGGCACGCCGAGCGCCTCGCCCTGCTCGGGCGGATGGCCACCAGCCTCGCCCACGAGGTCCGCAACCCGGTGTCCGCCATCCGGCTGCATGCGCAGTTGTTAGAGCGGGTCAGCGCTCCCGAGGAAAAGGCATCCGCCGGCCTGATCGTGAGCGAGGCGGGCCGGATCGAAG